>JAUYEK010000114.1 GCA_030691435.1 Sulfuricella sp.
ATTGACCTTCTGGAGAAGGAGATGACCGGTTTCAAAATTTGATCAGGTTTCAAATACAGTATGAGCAGGCTGAAAATACGTTTTTCAGAGCTTAAAGAGCGTAACCAAAAGGCGCTGGTCACATTCGTCACCGCCGGCGACCCGGATCTTTCCGGCACAGAGCGGATAATCCATGCCCTTGAAGCAGCCGGGGCCGATGTGATCGAGTTGGGTGTTCCTTTCTCGGACCCGATGGCGGATGGTCCGACCATCCAGCGCGCGTCCGAGCGGGCGCTCAAGCATGGCGTCAGTCTTCGCGATGTGCTCGGCATGGTGGTCGAGTTTCGCAAGAAGGATACGGCGACTCCAGTGGTGCTGATGGGCTATGCCAATCCGATCGAGGCGATGGGCTATGAGCCATTCGCAGCCGCTGCGGCAGCGGCCGGCGTGGACGGTGTTCTGACGGTGGACTATCCTCCAGAGGAGAGCGCTGCGTTCGTGGCGCACCTTGGCCGTCACGGCATCGATCCGATCTTCCTGCTGTCGCCGACCACGCCGGAAGCGCGCATGGCGCAGGTCGGCAAGCTGGCGCATGGCTTTATTTATTACGTTTCGCTCAAGGGAGTGACGGGTTCGGCTACTCTCGACATCGTCGAAGTGGCGAGGAAAATTCCGCAGATACGGGCGGCAGTCAGCCTGCCTGTGGGTATCGGTTTCGGTATTCGGGATGGTCAGGCAGCAAGAACCATGTCGCAAATAGCCGATGCGGTTGTGATTGGCAGCCGCATCGTGGAGGAAATCGAGAATTCGACGGCTGAATCGTTGCTGGACAATGTTTACAACCTGGTGAAGGGCTTTCGGGATGCCATGGATGGAAAGGAATAGATCATGAGCTGGTTCCAGAAATTGTTACCCCCCAAAATCAAGCGCAAGGTAGAGGGCGCGAAGAAAAGCATGCCCGAGGGCCTGTGGAGCAAATGCCCTTCCTGCGAGGCCGTGCTATATCGCGCCGATCTCGAAAAAAACATGGAGGTGTGCCCAAAGTGCAGCTACCACAACCGCCTGTCGGCACGGACGCGGCTCGATTTGCTGCTCGACCCGGAAGGCCGTTTCGAAATCGGCGCGGAACTGCAGCCGGTGGATTTCCTCAAATTCAAGGACAGCAGGCGTTACACCGACCGTCTGATTGAAGCGCAGCGCGATACCAGCGAATCCGATGCGCTGGTGGTGATGCAGGGCAGCGTTAAAACCTTGCCCCTGGTGGTGGCGGCGTTCGAGTTCAAGTTCATGGGCGGCTCGATGGGGTCGGTGGTGGGCGAGCGCTTCGTGCGCGGCGTTCAGGCCTGTGTCGAGCAGAATCTGCCGTTCGTGTGCTTTGCCGCCAGTGGCGGCGCGCGCATGCAGGAAGGTCTGACCTCGCTGATGCAGATGGCCAAGACCAGCGCTGCGCTGACCCAGCTCGCCAAAGCCAGGCTGCCATTCATCTCGGTGCTGACCGATCCCACCATGGGCGGCGTTTCCGCCAGCTTTGCCATGCTCGGCGACACCATCATTGCCGAACCCAATGCCCTGATCGGTTTCGCCGGCCCACGCGTGATCGAGCAGACGGTGCGCGAAACATTACCGGAAGGCTTCCAGCGTTCCGAATTCCTGCTTGAGCATGGCGCCATCGACATGATCGTGGATCGGCGCGAACTGCGCGACCGGATGGCCAACCTGATTGCCATGATGATGCGGCTACCGGCGGCGACGGCTTGAGTCCTGAGTTGCGAGTCCTGAGTCCTGAGTGGAATGAGCGGTGCGCTAAGTGAATTCGGCGCCAGACACTCAGGACTCAGGACTCAGCACTCAGGACTCGGCTCTCAGGACTCAGGACTCAGCACTGAATAACCTAGCCGAATGGCTGGGTTATTTGGAACAACTGCACCCCAAAGCCATCGACCTCAGCCTCGATCGGGTAGCCGAGGTAAAACGGCGTCTCAGCCTGAGTCCCTCCTTCCCCATCATCACTGTCGCCGGCACCAACGGCAAAGGCTCGACCTGCGCCATGCTGGAGGCGGTTTTGCTGGCTGCGGGCTACCGCGTCGGCCTGTACACTTCGCCGCACCTGTTGCGCTATAACGAGCGGGTGCGGATCAACGGAGCTGAAGTCACTGACGAGGCGTTGTGTGAAGCATTCGCCGCAGTCGAGCAGGCGCGCGGCGATGTGTCGCTGACCTATTTCGAGTTCGGCACCCTGGCTGCGGTATGGCTGTTCGCCCGCGCCGGACTGGATGCGACGATCCTCGAAGTTGGCTTGGGAGGCAGGCTGGACGCGGTTAATGCTTTCGATACCGACTGCGCGGTGCTGACCAGCGTGGACTTTGATCACATGGATTATCTCGGCGACAGCCGCTTGGCGATCGGTTATGAAAAAGCCGGGATTTTCCGCGCCGGCAGGCCGGCGGTTTGCGGCGAGTTCGACCTACCATACAGCGTATTGGCCCATGCCGAAAAAATCGGTGCGAGCCTGCGCCGGATCGGCCCCGATTTCGGTTATGACGGCCTGGAGCCGAACCAATGGCGTTTTGCGAGCGTGGACGGGCTGCGCTTGTCGTTGCCTTATCCCGCCTTGCGCGGCGCCTATCAACTGGGCAACGCCTCGACCTGCCTGGCCGCGCTGGAGCAGCTCAGGGCGCGGTTGCCGGTGACCCACGACGATATCCGACGCGGCTTGCTGGAGGCGGTAGTGCCTGGGCGTTTTCAGGTCCTGCCGGGACGACCGCAGCGGATTTTCGATGTGGCGCACAATCCCCATGCGGCCAGGGCGCTGGCCGAAAATCTTCGCGCCATGCCGCCGGCGGGGAAGACCTTCGCCGTTTTTGCCATGTTGCGCGACAAGGATATTGCCGGCGTCGTGCGGGCAATGAAGGAACAGGTGGACCTATGGCTGATCGCCGGGATCGGCCAGCCGCGCGGCGCGAGCGCCGAGGAGCTGCTGCGCGTACTGGAACAGGAGGGCTGGTCTCAACGTGCCGAGGCGTTTCCGTCGGTGGCGGAAGCTTATCGCCATGCCTGTGCCAAGGCGACCGAAGATGATAAAATTCTCGTCTTTGGTTCTTTTTACACTGTCGCGGAAGCGATGAAATCAGAGCAGGCGCCCTTCACGTTCGCTCCCTCTCCCCTCGCGGGAGAGGGTTGGGGAGAGGGAATCTCGTTAGCTAAGGAATAGTAGGTTATGGCGAATCAACATGCGATGAGCGACGAGGAAGCCCAGCTCAGGCGGCGGGCAAGAAGGCGCCTGATCGGGGCGGTTACCCTGGTTACGGTGATGGTGGTCGCCTTGCCCATGATCCTGGACGGCGAGTCCAGACAGTCCGGCCAGGATATCGCCATCAACATTCCCTCACCGGGTTCAAGCGGGGACTTTGCTTCCAGGGTCGTGCCCGCCCCCGTGCAACCGAAGCCAGCCCCTGCTTCGCCTGATCCTCAAGCCGAGAAGGCCGTGCAGGCACCGATCCCAGCTGAAACGCAAACTCCGCCAGTTGCGCCCCCTGTCCCGCCCGCCAAGGCCGAAGAACCCGCCAAAGCGCCTGCGGCAACAGCTGCCGCCGAGCCGGCCCCGGCGGTCAAGGAACCCGCTCCCCAGCCGAAACACAAGGATGAGAAATCCGCTGCGGCTACCCCCAGGCAGGAAGGCGTACCATTCGTGATCCAGCTCGGCGCGTTCGCCAACCTGGCCAATGCCAAAGAGCGCCAGTCCAGGCTGACGGCGCTGAAGGTCAAGTTTTATACGGAAACGGTGAAAACGCCGAGCGGCGACAAACTGCGCGTACGCGCCGGCCCTTACGCCACCCGCCAGGAAGCCGAGCGGGTGCAGGCGAAACTCAAGGCAGCGGGTATCCAGGATGGCGTGGTTGCGGAAAAAAAGTGAGGGGTGCGACGGTGAGGGGTGAGGAGGTGAGGAGTGAGGCGGAAAGTCAAACCCACCACCGCACTGCTTTTGACTTTCCCCCTCACCCCTATCGCCTCACCCCTCACGGACTTACAAGATGATGGTTTTCGATTACACGGTGCTGGCGGTTGTCGGCATCTCCATCCTGCTCGGCGTGTTGCGCGGGCTGGTGCGCGAAGCGCTCAGCCTGCTGGCGTGGGTGGCGGCATTCTGGGTGGCCAACGCCTATACGGTGGAAATCGCGCCCTTGCTGCCGGAGGCGATCCCGACCGAGTCGGTGCGCTTCTTTGCCGCTTTCGTCCTGCTGTTTCTCGGTGCGCTGTTGCTGATGAGCCTGGTGACGATTGCTCTGGCGGAACTGGTGAAAACCCTGAAACTGGGCGCCTACGACAAAGGTCTGGGCGCGCTGTTCGGTTTGCTGCGGGGGGTGCTGATCGTCCTTACGCTGGTGCTGCTGGCAGGGATGACCGGCCTGCCGCGCCAGGAGGTCTGGCGCAATGCCATGCTCAGTGCGCCGTTGGAGGCGTTCGCGGCGGATGTGAAGCCGTGGCTGCCTGAAGGTTTGTCTAAACGAATCAGTTACGAGTGATCGAACCATGTGCGGAATTTTAGGAATAGTGGCGAAAAGCCCGGTCAACCAGTTGCTCTACGACGGCCTGCAAGTCCTGCAGCACCGCGGTCAGGATGCGGCGGGGATAGTCACCGGCGAGGGTAACACCTTCCACATGCACAAGGCCAACGGCCTGGTGCGAGACGTGTTCCGCACCCGCGACATGCGCAATCTGCACGGCAACATGGGGATCGCCCATGTGCGCTATCCGACGGCGGGGAGCGCTTCTTCATCCGCCGAGGCGCAGCCGTTCTACGTCAATTCGCCGTTCGGCATCGTCCTTGGCCACAACGGCAATCTCACCAACACCGAGCAGCTGCAGGAAGACCTGTTCCGCCAGGATCTGCGCCACGTCAACACCAGCTCCGATTCCGAGGTTCTGCTCAACGTGCTGGCGCACGAGTTGCAGGAAAACGTCTCCAATCACTGCCTCGATCCCGCCGCCGTATTCGCCGCCGTATCCGGCGTACATCGGCGCTGCCGTGGCGCTTACGCGGTGGTGGCGATGATCGCCGGTTACGGCCTGATCGCTTTCCGCGACCCCTACGGCATCCGCCCGCTGGTGGTCGGCTATTGCGATACCGAACTGGGGCGCGAATACCTGGTGGCATCGGAATCTGTCGCGCTCGACGTGCTGGGCTTCAAGCTGCTGCGCGACGTGGCGCCGGGCGAGGCGATCCTGGTCGATGTGGAGGGCAACTTCCACAGCCAGCAGTGCGCTGCCAAGGCTTCCCTCAACCCATGCATTTTCGAATACGTTTACCTGGCGCGACCGGATTCGGTGATTGACGGCGTTTCGGTGTACGAAAGCCGGCTGCGCATGGGCGAGAGCCTGGCCGAGAAAATCCGTACCGACTTCGGCCACCTGAAAATCGACGTGGTGATCCCGATCCCCGATACCAGCCGCCCCAGCGCCCTGCAACTGGCGAACGCGCTGGGAGTGCCTTACCGTGAGGGTTTCATCAAGAACCGCTACATCGGCCGCACCTTCATCATGCCGGGCCAGGCGATGCGCAAGAAGTCGGTGCGCCAGAAGCTCAACGCCATCGGCATCGAATTCCAGGGCAAGAACGTGCTGCTGGTCGACGATTCCATCGTGCGCGGCACGACCAGCCAGCAAATCGTGCAGATGGCGCGGGAGGCTGGCGCCACCCAGGTGTTCTTCGCCTCGGCCGCGCCGCCGGTGCGTTACCCCAACGTCTACGGCATCGATATGCCGACGCTGCAGGAACTGCTCGCCACCGGCCGCAACGATGAACAGATCGCCCGCGAGATCGGCGCCGACGCGCTGATCTACCAGAATCTCGATGCGCTGGAGCGCGCCGTGCGGGTGTCTAACCCGGCCATTACCAGTTTCGACACCTCCTGCTTCGACGGCCGCTACATTACCGGCGACATCACCCCGGAGTACCTGGCCAGGATCGAACATGCACGCAACCATCCACGTCCGTCGAGCGACTCTTCATCGAGCAAGCAACTGGACTTGAACCTGGCGAGGGCAGAATGAACCCAGATTATCCATTAGAGCCAAAGCACTGTTGTAGGAGCGGCGCCCTCGCCGCGATTTTCGTCCGCATTCGCGCCGGGGGCGGCGCTCCTACATGCACGAACATTCCAATGGACAATCTGGGATGAACGAACACGACAACTACGAGCTGGAAACCCTGGCGGTGCGCGCCGGCACCGAGCGCAGCCAGTTCAACGAGCATTCCGAGGCGCTGTATCTGACCTCCAGCTTCGTTTTCGGCAGCGCAGCCGAAGCCGCAGCGCGCTTTTCCGGCCAGATGCCGGGCAATATCTACGCGCGCGTCACCAACCCCACCGTCACCGCCTTCCAGGAGCGCCTGGCCGTGCTGGAGGGCGCGGAAAGCTGCGTCGCCACCGCTTCCGGCATGTCGGCGATCCTGGCCACCGTGATGGGCTTGCTCTCCGCCGGCGACCACGTGGTCGCCTCGCAAAGCCTGTTCGGCGCCACCGTGCAGTTGTTCGGCAACATCATGAAACGCTTCGGCATAGAGACCACCTTCGTTTCCCAGACCGACGTGGCGGCCTGGCGCGCGGCGGTGCAGCCCAACACCAGGCTGCTGTTCGCCGAAACGCCCTCCAACCCGCTCACCGAGATTTGCGACATCGCCGCCCTGAGCCAGGTTGCCAAACAGGCCGGCGCTTTGCTTGCGGTGGACAACTGCTTCTGCACGCCGATCCTGCAACGGCCTTTGGATCTGGGCGCCGACCTCGTCATTCACTCCGCCACCAAGTATCTGGATGGGCAGGGCCGGGTGCTGGGCGGTGCGGTGCTGGGCTGCAAGGAAGTCATCGACCCGGTGTTCACCTTCCTGCGCACCGCCGGGCCGACCATGAGCGCCTTCAATGCCTGGATCTTCCTGAAGGG
>JAUYEK010000115.1 GCA_030691435.1 Sulfuricella sp.
CGTGCTTCTCCGGCGGCGTAGCGGCGGGCAGGATGCGCAGGCTGCCCGACATGCCGAGATGCAGGATCAGCCAGCCCTCGCCGCAGTCCAGCAGCAGGTACTTGCCGCGCCGTTGCAGGGTGCGGATAGTCAGGCCGGAGAGGATGCGCTTCAGGTCTTTGTGGATCGGATGACGCAGGCCGTGGTGGCGGATCACGGCGGTTCGGATGCGTGCTCCGGTCAGATGCGGCTCCAGGCCGCGAAGGGTGGTTTCGACTTCGGGCAGTTCGGGCATGGTTTGAATTATTTGCCAGGGCTGAGCAAGCGTTTCCCGATTCCCGCAGGGAAGTGGTATTGCAGTTTCTCGTCTTCGCGCAGCAGCACCAGCTCCGGTTCGCGCTGCAGGATTTTGCAGGGAATGAGCTTGCCATCGCCGAGTCGCAGGGTGAAGGATTCCTGCGCGGGGGTGCCGTCGTAGGGCTGGGTGACCAGGCTGGAAGCGTGGCGCCATTCGTCCACCCAGCGGTTGATGTCGTCCTGGCTCCAGTTCGGGCGGGCAGGGGAGGCCGACCATTTGCCATCGCTGTTCTGGCTGAGTTTCAGATCCGCAAACTCGAAGCCGGCGAGCTTTTCGTCCTCAGCCAAAAAGGCGCGGGCGGCGAAATCGGCGGGCATTTTCAGCGCATGGGCGAGATAGCTGGGCGCGACCGGATGGACGCCGCCATTGGTGGCGACGTAGACCTCACCGGTCAGCGTGTTCTGCGTGCCGAAGCTGAATTCCTGGTCGTTGAGCGTAAGGCGTAGCAGAGGTGGGTCGAGCTGGAAGCGGCCAAGATCGGTGGCGGGGAAGCGTTGGAGGCTGGTGGCGGCGAGGGTTTCCAGCAGGCGTCCGACCGCCGTTCCCTCCGCGCGGGCCTGGAATGGGGCGCTCAGGCGCCAGCCGGACGGATTTTTTTGCAGTACGATGGCCGGCTGGCCGGGCTTTTCGACGGCGATGCGGTTAATGTCGGCGCTGGCGAGGGTGGAGAGTTTGAATTCCGCCTGCGCCGTGGGCTTGGGCTTGAGCCAGACCAGCAGGATCAGGGCAGCGACCAGCGCGGCCAGCGCGAGATTCAGCCAGATTCTGGATTTCATGCCTTGCGCCGCCGCCACCAGGTGCCTATGCCGATGGCGATAAATGCCAGCGGCAGGACGATGAGAAAGCCGATGGCGATCACCGCTGCGGCGCTCTTGCTCAAGTTGAGGCTAGTGTCTTGGGCGGCCTTGGTCGGGATGGTGATGAGGCTGTCGTCCCCGGCCAGCCAGTTGAACAGGTTGAGGCCGAGGTCGAGGTTGCCGCCGTTGCCGAGATAGGTGTTGGAGAGGAAACCGCCGTTGCCGACCACGACGACCCGCTGGTTCCTGTCTTCCACGCTGCGTTCAAGGGCGATGGCGATGGTTGCCGGCCCCGGCGTGTCGCGGTTCTGGTCGTAGGCGATAGTCCCGTCGAGCTTGCCGGTTTCCACCCAGCCCTGCGGCGCGACCTCGATCAGGGGGGTGGCCTGCCAGCCTTTGCCTTCGCTGGAGCCGATAGTGCGGGCGTAGGGGAAGGCGGTGACCAGATTGAAGCCGAGTGTCGCCGGATGACGGCCGTAAACGGCGCCCAGGGCCATGGTCGGAGCAGCGTTGAGCTGCTGGGCGGCGGGATCCACCACCGTGCCGGGCGTCAGTACCAGCCCAAGCATTTCGGTCAGCGGTTGTAATCCGTGCAGCGGCTCCTGGTCGATCAGCCACAGCAGGTTGCCGCCCTTTTCCAGGAATTTTTTCAGTTTCTCCACCTCGCCCGGCATCAGATCCACTTGCGGGCTGGCGATCATCAGCAGGCTGGCGTTGTCGGGTACGTCCTGGGCCAGGGTGAGGTTGAGGCTTGCCGTCTTGAAACCCTTGGCTTCCAGCTTCCGGCCGAAATCGCCGAGATCGTGGTTGGCCATGCCGTCGAGCTTGCGTTCGCCGTGGCCGTCCAGGTAGAACGCCAGGCGCGTGCCGGCGCGGGCCAGCCGGGTCAGAAGAGAGGTCAGCATCTGCTCGTTCAGGGTGGTGAGGTGCTCGCTGCGGCCCTGGTATTCCACCACCATTTCGCCGTTGGCCTGGATGCCGGCCGCTCGCGTCAACTGGGGCTGTTCCGCCGGATCGACGAACTTGAGCGTGAGATCGGGCTTGGCATGGCGGTAGAGGCTGATGAATTCGCGAATGATTTTGCGCACATCGCCGAGGCGGGGATCCTGCTGGGTGGCGTAGGCGGTGATGGTGACCGGGCCGGGCAGGCTCTTGAGCACGTCGATGCTGGCCTGGCTCAGCGAGTTGCGGCTGTTGCGGGTGATGTCCCATTGCGCCGTGTATTCGCGGGAAAGGGTGACCAGCAGGCCGACGGCGAGGAGGAGCAGGACCAGAAAGATGGCGCTTTGCAGGCGCAACTGGAAGCGGGAGGGGTTGGGGGTTTTCATTAGCCGTGCGTCCTGTCGTTGTCGAGCCGGCGCACCGCCAGCACCAGGAACAAAGCGATGAACAGCACGAAGTAGGCGGCATCGGCGCTGGCGATGATGCCGCGGTTGAACGATTCGAAATGTTTCAGCAGCGAAAGGGTATGCAGCCAGCTGTCGGCGTCACGTGCCGACATATTGATGATCCACAGGCCAAGCAGTGCGCCGAAGCTGCCAATCGCGGCGATGATCGGGTGTGCCGTGAGGCAGGAAATGAACAGGCCGAGCGCGGCGAAGCTGGCTGCCAGCAGCACCAGGCCGACGATGTTGCCGGCCAGCAGCCCGAGGTCGAGCGTTGCGCCGGCATACAGCGACAGCGACATCAGCGCGGCCAGGCCGATAAACAGGGAGAGGAAAGCCATCAGGCCGAGGAATTTGCCGAGGATGATCTCGCTCACCGAAACCGGCGCGCTCAGCAACAGGTTAAGCGTCTGGTTGCGCCGTTCCTCGGCGATCAGGCGCATGGAGAGGAGCGGTACCGCCATCAGCAAAATGATCGCGGCGTTGCCGAACAGGGGCGTCACAATCAGCTCGGTAACGCCGGGAGGGTTGACTAGGGCGGTCAGCTGCGGCTGGATCATCAGAAAGGCATCGACCTGGCCCAGAAAAAAATAGGCGAGGATAATCTCCAGCACGGCCAGGATAATCCAGGCCATCGGCCCGCTGAACAGGATTTTCAGTTCCTTGGCGGCAATGGTGAAAATCATACGATCCCCTCTTTTTTTGTCAGCTGGATGAAGACTTCTTCCAGGTTGGCCTGATCCGGATAGGTTTGCTTCAGTTCGCTCATGTCGCCGCCGAATACCAGTTTGCCCTGGTTCATGATCTGGATGCGGTCGCACACGCTTTCCACCTCGGGCAGGATGTGGGTGGACAGGATCACGCTGTGCTCGCCACCCAGCTCGCGGATCAGGCTGCGGATTTCGCGTATCTGGATCGGGTCGAGGCCGACGGTGGGCTCATCCAGGATCACTACGCGCGGGTTGTGCACGATCGCCTGGGCGATGCCCACCCGCTGCTGGTAGCCTTTGGACAGATTGCCGACCAGGCGCTTTCCGACTTCGGACAGACCGCAGCGCTGCTTGGCTTTGTCAACGGCAGCGGCGATTTCATTCTTGGGAACGCGGTGCAGTCGCGCGGCCAGGTAGAGATACTCGTCCACGGTGAGTTCCCGGTACAGGGGC
>JAUYEK010000118.1 GCA_030691435.1 Sulfuricella sp.
GGCTGCGGCTGGAGCAGGCATTGCGGGGATTGTCATGAGCGCGAAAGCTTTAATGATCCAGGGCTGCACTTCCGATGCCGGCAAGAGCGCGCTGGTGACCGGTATCTGTCGCGCACTCTACCGTCGGGGCAAGCGGGTTGCCCCGTTCAAGCCGCAGAACATGGCGCTGAACAGCGCAGTGACGGCGGACGGCGGCGAGATCGGTCGCGCCCAAGCGGTGCAGGCCCAGGCCTGCGGGCTGGAACCCCACACCGACATGAACCCGGTGCTGCTCAAGCCGAATACCGATGTCGGCGCCCAGGTAATCGTCCATGGCCGGGCCATCGGCAACATGGATGCGCGGCGCTATCACGAGTTCAAGCCGGTGCTGCTGGAAAGCGTGCTGGCGTCCTTCGCGCGGCTCAAGTCCGAATACGAATATGTGGTGGTGGAAGGGGCGGGCAGCCCGGCCGAGATCAACCTGCGTGACAACGATATTGCCAATATGGGCTTCGCCGAAGCGGCGGATTGCCCGGTGGTGCTGATCGCCGATATCGATCGCGGCGGCGTGTTCGCCCATCTGGTGGGGACGCTGGATCTGCTGTCCGCTTCCGAGCAGGCGCGAGTGCAAGGCTTCGTCATCAACCGTTTCCGCGGCGACATCGGCTTGCTCCAGCCCGGGCTGGACTGGCTGGAGCGGCGCACCGGCAAGCCGGTGCTCGGCGTGCTGCCCTATCTGCACGGCTTGCACCTGGAGGCCGAGGATGGGCTCGGCAAGCTGTCGTTCGAGGCGCAATCAACGCAGCCTCTGCGGGTGGTTGTGCCATTGCTGCCGCGCATCAGCAACCATACCGATTTCGACCCGCTGCGCCTGCATCCCGATGTCGACCTGCGGTTTGTCGCAGCAGGGGAGTCCATTCCTTCCGCCGATCTCATCATCCTGCCAGGCAGCAAGAATGTGCGCGGCGATCTCGCCTGGCTGCGGGAGAGTGGCTGGGAGGAGGCCGTACACCGACATTTGCGCTACGGCGGGCGTCTCATCGGCATCTGCGGCGGGTTCCAGATGCTGGGCCAGTGCATCCGCGATCCTTTGGGGCTGGAGGCGGGGGCGGGCGAAAGCGCCGGCCTGGGCCTGCTGGACATGGAGACCGAGCTGAAGCAGGAAAAACAATTGCACCGCGTCTGCGGCAAGCTGGTGCTTGCCGATGCGCGGGTGAGCGGCTACGAAATTCACGCCGGCGTGAGCGTGGGTCCGGCCCTGCTCCGGCCCGCTGCACGGCTGGAAAACGGGGATGACGGCGCAATCTCGGCGGATGGCCGGATCCTCGGCACCTATGTGCATGGCCTGTTCGACCGCAAGGAGGCATGCGACGCATTGCTGCGCTGGGCCGGGCTGGCTGCGCCCGCGACACTGGATTACGAAGCCCTGCGCGAAGCGGGGATAGAGCGCATGGCGGATGCGGTGGAGAAGCATCTGGACTGGTGCAAACTGGATAGAATTTTTGCGGGACACCCGTTTTAAATCTATTAAAACACTTTTAAAACGCACTGTTACCAGTTGACTGCGCGGGATTTTTCAAATTATAGTGTGGGCTATGGAAGCGGAACTGAAGGCCCTGGAAGACAAAATTGCCCAATTGGTGCAGTTATGTGCGCGCTTGCGCACAGAAAACGCTCACCTGCGGCAGCAGGTGGCCAGTGCGCAAAATGAAGGCAAGCACTTGGCCGAAAAGATCAATGGCGCGCGCGACCGGCTTGAGGCGCTGCTCGATCAGATCCCTGAGGATGAAGCATGAGCGCTGAGGTCAAGGGCCTGGATGTAACTATCATGGGGCGCGAATTCCGCGTGGCCTGCCCGGAAGACGAGCAGCAGGCCCTGCTCGATTCGGTCACCTACCTCGACAAGAAAATGCGCGAGATCCGCGATGCCGGCAAGGTCATCGGAGTCGAGCGCATTGCCATCATGGCGGCGCTGAATATCGCCCACGAATTCCTGGGCACCCGTCTGGCCGGCAGTTTTGACATCGGCGAGTACAAGCGTAGAATGCATTCCATGCAGGCGCAGATCGAGCAGGCAATGGCCGATCAGGACGAGCTGTTCTAGTCCCCTCCCCGATCTTTTCCCATGAAGCAAATCAAAGCAAGCGGCCTACCCTCACCCCAACCCTCTCCCGCATGCGGGAGAGGGGGCAAACGTGAAGGG
>JAUYEK010000119.1 GCA_030691435.1 Sulfuricella sp.
CACCACCAGGGCGCACTTGCTTTGCCCGCCACGAATGAACTGGTCGGCCGTCGCCAGGGCGTAGACGAAACCACTGCAAACTGCCTGGATGTCAAACGCCGGGCCGCCGCTCTTGATGCCGAGCTTTGCCTGGAGGATGCAGGCTGTACTGGGAAACACAACATCCGGCGTGGTCGTGGCGACGATGATCAAGTCGATGCTTTGGGGGTCGATGCCGGCCATTTCCATGGCCCGCTGCGCCGCCTCGAAAGCCAGGTCGCTGGTGGTCTGGTTTTCTGCGACGATATGGCGTTCGCGGATGCCCGTGCGGGAAAAAATCCACTCGTCAGAGGTATCGACCATCTGCGCCAGGTCGTGGTTGGTCAGGATTTTTTCCGGCAGGTAACCGCCGGTACCGATAATGCGTGAATACATCAGGCATTTTCCTCGTTAACGCGAAACTCGCGAAGCGAGACCTCGTCCCTCAGATCAAAACAGGCACCCTTCACGTTTGCCTCCTCTCCCGCTTGCGGGAGAGGATTGAGGAGAGGGCTACCCTCTGGGAGAGAGTTAGGAGAGAGGGAAACGGTCATGGCGAAACGCTGTCGCCTAGAGGCGCCTACTTTTGGTTCAATCATCTGGAAGGCGGTTCGCCATGACCGTTCAGCAGGGCCATTTGTTCATTGATCCGGCGCAGCACGCCGTTGCGCACTTCCTCGACTGCCCGCTCAATGGCGAACTGAAAGGCGAAACTATCCGCCGAGCCGTGGCTTTTCACTACAACCCCGCGTAATCCGAGGAGGCTTGCGCCGTTGTAACGCCGATGGTCGAGGCGTTTCTTGAAAGCGCTGATAACCGGGTAGGCGATGAGACCAGCCAATCGGGTCAGGATGTTGCGCTTGAATTCCTGGCGTAAAAAAGTCGCCAGCATCTGCACCAGTCCTTCCGATGCTTTCAGCGCAACATTGCCGACAAAACCGTCGCACACCACCACGTCCGTGGTTCCTTTATAGATGTTGTTGCCTTCCACGTTGCCATGGAAATTCAGATGACTCTGACGCAACAATTCGGCGGCCTGCTTGACCACCTCGTTGCCCTTGATGTCTTCCTCGCCGATATTGAGCAAGCCGACGCTGGGAGATTCCTTATGCTCCACAGCGGAAACCAGCATCGCGCCCATTACCGCGAACTGGAGCAGGTGGTTGGCAGTGCAATCCACATTGGCTCCAAGATCGAGGACGTGGGTATGACCGTTCAGCGTGGGCATCATCCCGGCAATTGCCGGCCGCTCTATCCCCGGCAGCATTTTCAGGACAAAGCGGGAGATGGCCATGAGCGCACCGGTGTTGCCGGCGCTAACGCAAGCATTCGCCTCGCCTGTTTTTACCAGGTTGATGGCGACGCGCATGGAGGAGTCTTTTTTGTTGCGCAAGGACAGCGCAGGCGGATCGTCCATGGTAACCACCTCGCTGGCATGATGAATGCGCAAGCGAGGCGAAACCGAGGCCTGGAGGGATCGAAGCTCGGCTTCAATCACCCCGGCCAAGCCGACTAATACTATATTGACTTCAGCGTCCCGTTTCAGGTACGCCAGAGCGGCAGGGACAGTGACATGGGGTCCGTGGTCGCCGCCCATGGCGTCGATCGCAACAGTGATATCCATTACGCTCGCTGCAAACCGCCTTTACCTAACACCGATTACTCGCCCTTGGCACGCGCAACCTTTTTACCGCGGTAAAAACCGCTGGGGCTGACGTGGTGACGCAGGTGGATTTCCCCGGTAGTCGGCTCCACGGCCAACGGTGGATTGGTCAGAAAGTCGTGCGCGCGGTGCATGCCACGCTTGGAGGGGGATTTCTTGTTCTGTTGTACAGCCATGATAACTCCTAATTTTTGCTCAAATCTTTCATTTTCAGCGCGGCCAGTGCACTGAAAGCATTTTGTTTATCGGTTTCCGCCTGGCCAAAATTTCCGCCCGCCTTACAGTTTCCCGGCGCATGCGTGGGCGCCATCGGCAAGCCCAGCAACACTTCATCCTCGACCAACGCCAGCACATCCAGATTCGGATCCACCTTGATAGCGTCGGTCAATTCATCCTCGTTCACCACCGCTGGCAAAACCTGTTCATCCTCGATCAATTCCAGCTCGGAATCGAGGTCAACAGGATAAGCCAGAGCCCCAAGACAACGCTGGCACCTAAGTTGTAGCATGCCCTTGACGGCGCAAGCCAGAAAAAGCTTATCGTTCTCGCCGCGCTTGCCGGTCAGGGTGTACTCCAGCAACCCACTGCTGGAAAACAGTAAATCCTGCAACCGACTCAGGTTTGCGACCGCGACACTACCGCTTAACGATTCGCCGTTGCGCGCAAACTCGATGCTGTTGATGGCGATCTGTTCAGGCATAAGGCGCGCATGATATAATTTTTACGATTGGCTGTCAAAAAACGAGCTCCAAGAGCAACGCTTCAAGAGCAATCACAGCAACTTGATGCTTTGATAATTTAACGGGTTCCCGCGTGATCAAGAAAATTCTTATCGCCAATCGTGGCGAAATCGCGGTACGTATTGTAC
Source organism: Sulfuricella sp. (assembly GCA_030691435.1). Classification (GTDB taxonomy): domain Bacteria; phylum Pseudomonadota; class Gammaproteobacteria; order Burkholderiales; family Sulfuricellaceae; genus Sulfuricella. The sequence continues at coordinate 2,550 of JAUYEK010000119.1, forward strand.
GCGCCTGCTCCGAAATGGGGATTAAATCCGTTGCCATCTATACGGATGCCGACCGACATGCCCTGCACGTCAAAAAGGCCGATGAATCCTACAATATCGGCTCCGACCCGGTCATCGGCTACCTGAACGCCCCTAATATAGTCAACCTCGCCGTTGCGGCAGGTTGCGATGCCCTTCATCCCGGCTATGGCTTTCTTTCGGAAAATCCCGTTCTGGCGGAAATCTGCGCCGAGCGAGGCATCAAGTTCATCGGCCCATCTCCGGAAGTCATCCACCGCATGGGCGACAAGATCCAGGCTCGCCAGGCGATGATCGATGCCGGAGTGCCGGTAATTCCAGGCAGCGAAGGCAATCTTGCCAACGTCAAGCAGGCCGTGGAACTGGCCACCGGAATTGGCTACCCCGTCATGCTGAAAGCCACTAACGGCGGTGGTGGACGCGGTATCCGCCGCTGCAACAGCGAAGAAGAACTGATCAAGAATTATGATCGCGTAGTTTCCGAAGCCACCAAAGCGTTCGGCAAACCCGAACTATTCATGGAAAAATGCGTGGTTAACCCGCGTCACATCGAAGTCCAGGTCATCGGCGACAGCTTCGGTAGCGTGATCCATCTGTTCGAGCGCGATTGTTCGATCCAGCGCCGCAACCAGAAGCTGATCGAAATCGCGCCTTCCCCGCAACTGACCCGCGCCCAGCGCGACTACATCGGCAAGATCGCCGTGCAGGCAGCCAAGACCGTCGGCTACGAAAACGCGGGCACGGTGGAGTTTCTGCTCGACCAGGACAACCAGTTCTACTTCATGGAAATGAACACCCGTCTGCAGGTAGAGCACACCGTAACGGAAACCATTACCGGCATCGACATCGTCCAGGAGCAGATCCGCATCGCCAGCGGCCTGCCACTACAGTACAAGCAGAAGGACGTAAATTATCGCGGCTACGCCATGGAATTCCGCATCAATGCCGAAGACCCGAAAAACGATTTTCTCCCCAGCTTCGGTCGCATCACTCGCTACTATGCGCCCGGCGGCCCCGGTGTGCGCACCGACGCGGCCATGTACACGGGTTATGTCATCCCGCCCTACTACGACTCCATGTGCGCCAAGCTCACTGTTTGGAGCCTGACCTGGGAAGGCCTGGTCGAACGGGGCAAACGCGCCCTGAACGATATGGCGGTATACGGTGTGAAAACCACCATACCCTATTACATCGAGATCATGAAGCACC
>JAUYEK010000122.1 GCA_030691435.1 Sulfuricella sp.
GGCGCCGCGGTACACGTTGGAACGTCCCCCACGGCCAGCGCCGGCACCGCCGAAAATGTCGCCGAAGATGTCGCCGAAGGCATCGGCGAAACCGCCGCCAAACCCTCCCGCTCCACCCATGCCGGACTGCTGGTCGACACCGGCATGGCCGTACTGGTCGTAGGCGGTACGCTTGCTCGCGTCGGACAGGATCTCGTAAGCCTCCTTGGCTTCCTTGAAATGCTCTTCCGCCTTTGGATTATCCGGGTTGCGATCCGGATGGAATTTCATCGCGAGCTTGCGGTAGGCCTTCTTGATCTCGTCGTCGTTGGCGTCCTTGTTGACGCCGAGAATTTCGTAAAAGTCGCGTTTGGACATGGTTGCGTGAGGCGTGAGGCGTGAGGCGTGAGGCGGGGTTTTGGAAGTATGCGCAATAAATGCTCACCCCTCACCCCTCACCCCTCACCTCTCACCCCAACAACCCCCTAACTCCTCATTTTTTTTCGGTTTTGACTTCTTCGAACTCGGCGTCCACCACGTTGTCGTCAGCGGCTTTCTTGCCGGCGTCGGCCCCGCACGATCCGGGTCCGCACCCGTCCGGCTGCGGCTGGTCGGCGTACATCTTCTCCGCCAGCTTGTGGGAAGCCTCGCCCAGCGCCTTGGTCTTGGCTTCGATGGTGTCCTTGTCGTTGCCCTTGAGCGCTTCCTCGGCTTCTTTTAACGCGGCCTCGATGGCGGCTTTTTCATCGGCAGCGATCTTGTCGCCGTAATCGACCAGGGATTTCTTCACCGAGTGCACCATGCCGTCGCACTGGTTGCGGGCGTTGACCAGATCCAGCGTCTTGCGATCATCTTCGGCGTGGGCGGCGGCGTCCTGCTCCATGCGGCGGATTTCCTCTTCGGACAGGCCGGAGCTGGCCTGGATCTTGATCTTATTCTCCTTGCCGGTGGCCTTGTCCTTGGCGGAAACGTGCAGGATGCCGTTGGCGTCGATGTCGAAGGTGACCTCGATCTGCGGCATCCCGCGCGATGCAGGCGGGATGTCGGAGAGGTTGAACTGGCCCAGGCTCTTGTTGCCGGACGCCACGTCGCGCTCGCCCTGCAGCACATGGATGGTCACCGCGTTCTGGTTGTCCTCGGCGGTGGAGAATACCTGGCTGGCCTTGGTCGGGATGGTGGTGTTCTTCTGGATCAGCTTGGTCATTACGCCGCCCAGGGTTTCGATACCCAGCGACAGGGGCGTTACATCCAGCAGCAGCACGTCTTTTACTTCGCCTTGCAA
>JAUYEK010000125.1 GCA_030691435.1 Sulfuricella sp.
AACTCGAACAGTTTGTTTTTGTTATTGCGTGCGCGCTGGAATTCGGCCTTGAGGTCGTCGAGAAACAACGGCCCGATCAGCTTGAGGATGTTTTCCTCGCTGGTATAGTGCGCGCCCAGGTTGCGCCGCGCCTTGCCGTCCATAATGCTTTGGAACAGCGCGCCGAAGATGGCCGGGGAAATCGCGCTCCAGTCCAGCGCGCAGCAGTCAAGCAGGGCTTCGCGCATGGCGGGATCGAAGGCGGCGATGGGCAGCATTTCTTCGAACAGCTTGCCGTTCACATAAGGAAAGGCGGCGAGCTGGTCGTCGAGGTTGGCCGAACGCTTGTTTTCGGCGGTGTTGAGCACCTGAAAAAATTGTGCGAGCTGTGGGCCGAGATCGGAGCCATCTGGCGCGGTGTGTTCTTCCAGCCAGGCACGGAAGGCGCTGGCGGGCTGGAAGATGCCAGTGTCCTCGGCGAACAGGCAAAACAACAAGCGCACCAGCAACACTTCGAGCGAATGCCCCTCATAGCCGCTGGCCTTCAACTGGTCGTGCAGGCGGCCCATGCGCTCGGCGGCCTTGATGTTCACCGGGTTTTGCGGCTCTATGATCTGGGTGCGGTAGCCCGCAATGAAGGCGAAATGCTTGATGTGCTTGTGCAGATCGGCAAGGCAGAATTCTGCCTGCTTGCCATCCACCAGGTCAAAGAGACGGAATCGCTCGAAATCCGACACCAGAATGTAACGGGGCAAATCGCGTTCTGCGATCCCATCGAAATAATCCGTGGCTTGCGTGAAGGCGCGGTCCAAATCCTGTCCACGGCTCTTGTGCTCGATCAGCAGCACGCCTTTCCAGAAGGCGTCGATACGGCCTTGCCGGAGCTTCTCGCCCGCACGGGCAAGCTGCACCTGCTTCTCGAACACAGCCACGCGTTTGCGCTCAATGCCGAATACCGCGAAAAAATCATTCCAGAAACTTTGCGCCTCGGCACGCTCCGAACCTTCCTCCTCCCATTTGCGGGAAAATTCGAGGGCGCGGCTTCTTATCTCGTTCCAGGATAATGGCATGGGTTATTTTACCGCACCGGCCTCTTTAGCCTGCTGATCAGCATGGTAACTTGATCGCACCATCGGCCCGCAGGCAGCATTGGAAAAACCCATTTCTTCAGCCGCCGCAGCGAACCGGTCGAACTGGGCCGGCTCGACGAAGCGCACTACCGGCAGGTGATGCCGGGTCGGCTGCAAATACTGGCCGATGGTCAGCATTTCCACACCATGGGCGCGAAGATCGCGCATCACTTCCAGGATTTCCTCGTCGGTTTCGCCTATCCCCACCATCAGGCCGGACTTGGTGGGAATGTGCGGGTAGCGCCGCCTGAATTCATGCAGCAGCTTCAACGAGTTGGCATAGTCTGCCCCCGGGCGGGCCTGCTTGTAAAGACGCGGCACGGTTTCCAGATTGTGGTTGAGGACGTCGGGCAGGTCGCTGCCGAGGGCTTCAAGCGCGACTTCCAGTCGGCCGCGGAAATCCGGTACCAGGGTTTCGATGCGGGTGTGCGGCGACTGCTCGCGGGTGGCGCGGATGCAGGCGGCGAAGTGACCGGCGCCGCCGTCGCGCAGATCGTCGCGGTCGACGCTGGTGATCACCACGTAGTTCAGGCCCATCACCGCGACCGAGGCGGCGAGTCGCGACGGCTCCTCGGCATCGGGCGGCAGAGGCGTGCCGTGGGCGACATCGCAGAACGGGCAGCGGCGCGTACACAGGTCGCCCAGGAT
>JAUYEK010000137.1 GCA_030691435.1 Sulfuricella sp.
GCGACCGCGTCGACGCGCTCTCCGTCATCGTGCATCGCGCCAACTCGCAATACCGGGGTCGCGAACTGGCTTCGAAGATGCGGGAGTTGATCCCCCGCCAGATGTACGACGTGGCGATTCAGGCGGCCATCGGTTCCACCATCATCTCGCGCGAGAACATCAAGGCCTTGCGCAAGAACGTCCTGGCGAAATGCTATGGCGGCGATATCAGCCGCAAGCGCAAGCTGCTGGAAAAGCAGAAGGCGGGTAAAAAGCGCATGAAGCAGGTGGGCAACGTGGAAATCCCGCAGGAAGCCTTCTTGGCAATTTTGCAGGTGGACAACAAGTAAGGTGAGGCGTGAGGCGATAGGGGTGAGGCGTGGGGTGGTTTTCCTCTCCTCTCACCCCTCACCCCTCACCCTATTTAAGGGGTGTCAATGAATTTTCCGTTAATCATGCTGATCGCGCTGGTCGTTACCGGTGTCATCTGGCTGTTCGAGATTTACGCTCTTAAGCCGCGCCGCGCGGCGGATGCCAAGGAGCCGCTGCTGGTCGAATACTCCAAGAGCTTTTTCCCGGTCATCCTGGTGGTCTTCCTGCTGCGCTCCTTCCTGGTCGAGCCGTTCAAGATTCCTTCCGGTTCGATGATGCCGACGTTGCTGGTGGGCGACTTCATCCTGGTGAACAAATACACCTACGGTATCCGTTTGCCGGTGGCCAACCAGAAGATCATCGGGATCAACCAGCCGCAACAAGGCGATGTGATGGTTTTCCGTTACCCGGAAGATCCCTCGCTGGATTACATCAAGCGCGTGGTCGGCGTGCCTGGGGATAAAATCAGCTATCGTAACAAGCAACTCTCCATCAACGGCAAGCCGCTGAAAATTGAAAGTCTGGGCGGCTATAGTTACGTCAAAAGCGGCCTGAATTTCGTGAACGCCAACCTGTACCGCGAACAATTGGGGGAGCACAACCACCAGACGCTGGTTCAGCCTGATGCGCCGGTACTGCGTCTGGGCGACGTGCGGCAGTTTTCCAACCGCGAAAATTGCGCTTACAATGACGAGGGCTTTACCTGCACGGTACCGCAAGGCGACTACTTCATGATGGGCGACAACCGCGACGACAGCAACGACAGCCGTTACTGGGGCTTCGTGCCGGACCGCAACATCGTCGGCAAGGCTTTCATGATCTGGTGGAACTTCGATGATTTCAAGCGCATCGGGAAATCAATTGATTAAAGGAGGGTGGTCATGAAGAAGCAACAGGGCGCCACGGTGGTGGGCATGCTATTTATTGCTGGCATGGTGGGGGCAGGGTTGATCCTGGCGGCAAAGCTGGTGCCTGCCTACCTGGAATTCATGTCGGTGAAGAAAATTCTCAGCAGCATGGCTACCAGCGGCGACCTCAAGACCATGTCGCCTAAGGAGCTTCAGGCTTCTTTCTTCAAACGCGCCGATGTCGGCGACATCAAAAGCGTCAAACCGGAAGACCTGACCGTTAGCCGCGAAGGGAACCAATCGTCGGTAACCGTGGAATATTCCATCAAGGTGCCGGTTGTGGCCAATATCAGCGCCTGTATGGACTTCGCGGCCTCAAGCAGCGCGAAGGGCGAGTAACTCATCTGCATGGGTACTGAAGCGCTGGTTCGGCGGATTGGCTATGAATTCAAGGATCCCGCGCTGCTAAGCAGGGCACTGACCCACCGCAGTTACGGCATGCCGCACAACGAGCGGCTGGAATTTCTCGGCGACAGCGTGCTGAGTTGCGCCATCGCCACGCATCTTTATCATCTCCATACTCGCGTGCAGGAAGGCGATTTGAGCCGGATGCGCGCCCATCTGGTCAAGGAACAGACGCTCTCTGAAATCGCCGCCTCCCTGAATTTGGGCGATTACCTGAAACTGGGAGAAGGAGAGCTGAAAAGCGGCGGTTTTCGCCGCCCATCCATCCTCGCTGACACGTTGGAAGCGATTATCGGCGCGGTCTATCTCGATGGCGGTTTTGCCAGCGCGGAACAAATGATTGCGCGGCTATTCGAGCCGCTGATGAAGGGCCTCGACCCGAAGACTCTGGGCAAGGATCCGAAAACCCTGCTGCAGGAATATTTGCAGGGCCGCAAGCTGCCTTTGCCCAGTTACACCGTACTGTCGATCAGCGGCGAAGCCCACGAGCAGTACTTCGAAGTCGAGTGCTCCATTCCTGACCTGGGCGTGCGCGCCTGCGGCGGAGGGGTCAGCCGCCGTAGCGCAGAGCAACAGGCTGCCGGCAGCGTCATGCAAATACTGAGTAGTGAGGGGTGAAGGGTGAGGGGTGAGGCGAAAGGTCAAACCCTGCGCCAGCCTCTTTTTTCGCCTCACCTTTAACGCCTCACCCCTCACGAAAGACTAAATATGGAATTTCGCACCGGTTACATCGCCATCGTCGGCCGCCCGAATGTGGGCAAGTCCACGCTGCTCAATCATTTGATCGGGCAGAAAATCAGCATCACCTCCCGCAAGGCGCAGACCACCCGGCACCGCATAGTCGGCATTCGCACCGATGCCGATGCGCAGTATGTTTTCGTGGATACGCCGGGCTTCCAGATGCAGCACCAGAATGTGCTGAATCGCGTGATGAACCGCACCGTGACGCAATCCCTGTCGGATGTGGACGTGGCGCTATTCGTGATCGAAGCGATGCGCTTCGATGCCCGCGACGAAAAGGTGCTGGCCCTGCTGCCGCGCAATCAACCCGTGGTGCTGGTGATCAACAAGACCGACAAGGTGAGCGACAAGTCAACACTGCTGCCATTTATCGAGAAAGTATCCGCCTCGTTTCCCTTTGCCGCGATCATCCCCGTCAGCGCCAAGCGCGACGCGCAGTTGCCAGAGCTGGTGCAGGAGATCCGCCGTCATTTGCAGGAAGGCGAGCCGATCTATGGCGAGGACGAAATTACCGACCGCAGCGAGCGTTTTCTCGCCGCAGAAATCGTGCGCGAAAAAGTTTTCCGCCTTCTGGGCGACGAGATTCCCTATTCCATCAGCGTCGAGATCGAGAAGTTCGAAACTGAAGGCGCGCTGCGCCGCGTCTACGCTGCCATCATCGTCGACAGGGACAGCCAGAAGCCGATTCTGATCGGAAAAAAAGGCGAAAAACTCAAGGAAATCGGCACCCAGGCCCGCAAGGACATGGAAGAGCTGTTCGGCCTCAAGGTTTACCTCGAAGTGTGGGTCAAGGTGAAAAGCGGTTGGGCTGACGACGAACGGGCGGTGAAAAGCCTCGGCTACGAGTAGCCTTCCTCCTGATTCCTTACGGTTAAACCCGGATTATCCATTGGAATGTTCGTGCCTGTAGGAGCGCCGCCCTCGGCGCGAATGCGGTCGCAAATCGCGGCGAGGGCGCCGCTCCTACAGCGGTGTTTTGGCTCTAATGGATTATCTGGGTTAATAGCAGCACGTCACGATCCGAATAGGCTCGAATCTGTGGGCGCATGAAACGCACCGGCGCCTTGTCACAATAAGTTACAAAAAATGGCGATTTTGACATACGCCGTTTACACCACTGCGGTTAAATACGCTTCGCTGCAAAGCAATTTATTTTTTACATGGAGACTCACATGAAACGCACCCAGAAAATAGTATTGGCCCTTATCACCGCCGCCGGCATTGGCGCGATGACCTCCTCCTACGCAACCGGCATGGGCATGGGGCCGGGTGGAGGATGCGCGATGGCCGGTAATAAAATGGGAAATTCATCTCAGATAGACAGTCATCTGGACATGATGAAAAAAGATCTGAAAATTGGTTCCGATCAGGAAGAAGCATGGGCGGCGTTCGCCAAGATCATCAAGCAGAAAAAAACGGAAATGATGTCTGCGATGCAGGAGCGGATGCAGCCTGTGCCCAGCGTGCAACCGGTTCAATCTGCACCGAACCGAATCGGCGAGCGTATCCAGTTCATGAAGCAGCGCGTGGCCGGCATGGAAACCGTGGCAGCCGCCATGAAGCAGTTGAATGGCGTTTTGACGCCGGAGCAGAAGAAAGTATTGAACGGGCACTTCGACCAGGAAATGCCGATGTAATGGTTACGGGCTCGCTCGACAGGTTGTTTATCTCATCTTTAACCCGGACTATCCATTGGAATGTTCGTGCCTGTAGGGGCGCCGCCCTCGGCGCGAATGCGGCCGCAAATCGCGGCGAGGGCGCCGCTCCCACAGCGGTGTTTTGGCTCTAATGGATTATCTGGGTTTAACAGGAGTGCTTGATATGTACAGAAAAAGATTTATGCAGGCCGCTGCGGTGGCTTTTGGTCTGATCAGCCTGAACGCAATTGCGGCGCAGGATTTTTCGGGGCTGGGCACGACGGAATTGACGCAACTGAAACCCAGCGAGATGGGCGAGGAAGACCGCAATGCCTTTCGCGCCGAAATGCAGAAACGCTCAGCGAACATGAGCGCGGCAGAAAAGGATGAGACTCGCAATCAAATGCGCGAACAAAAAGGAAAAGGCCAGGGAGGCGGACAGGGAAAGGGTGGCATGCAAGGCGGGGGAGGGATGGGGAGGGGGCACTGACCTTCAGGGCTATATCTAGCCGCCGGTGATTTCAGGCCTTAAACCACAGCGGGCAACCGCCGATGCAGCGCAAATTCGAAACTCGAGGTAATCATGATGAACAAAACTGCCGGCAACAGCCCGGCCACATATTATGCGGACCTGTTTCAAGGCCGGGAAACAGTGTTTCCAGCAGCAAGAAATTTCTTGCCAGGAACATCTGGAAGCTCGAAATCTGGCGATCCTGTTGTGTTCATACACATCCCGAAAACAGGTGGAATGACGCTCTATTCCATGATCAGGGATATTTACAAGCCTTCCGAGTTGCACAAGATTAACCCGGCGATGGAATCCATTGAGAAATACAGGCATCTCTCTCAGGATCGCAAAGACAAATTGAAGGTGATCTATGGCCACATGGATTACCGGATTCATGAGTTGCTGCCACCCAATTCCAGATACGTCACGCTGATGCGCAACCCCGTGGAGAGGGTAATATCGCATTACCACTACGTCAGGCGTACCGCCGACGATCCGCTACGGGAGCTTGCCATGAGATCGAGCCTGGATGACTGGGTTGAGCGATGCAATCTCCTCGAAATGGACAATGGCCAGACCAGAAGGCTGTCTGGTTCGATGGATTCCGTCATGTTTGGAGAATGTTCGGCTGAGATGCTGGAACGGGCCAGACATAATGTTCAGCAACACTTTGCCCTGGTTGGAATCACGGAGCGCTTTGACGAAACTTATGGGCTGATGAGCAAATTGTTCGACTGGCCAATAAAGCTCTACCTGCCGAGGAACGTGGCGCAGCAGAGGTCGAGCATTAAAGAAATTCCCGTTCGGACAATCCGGCTGATCGAGAAATTCAACGCCTTGGACATGGAGCTGTATGCACATGCCACGCGACTGTTTGCAGACAGGCTCAGCCAGACCGATATTGAAAATGAGGTGCGTCTGCTCAAGGAAAAAAAAGAAAATCCCTTCATGCTGTGGGGTGACGTCGCCTCGCAATACGCGAAAGAAAAATTGAGAAAATGGGTGAAGGTGTAATGGCGGCAAGCGCTCCTTGCTCTTGCGACGGCAACCGGGAATCGGGGCGCCGCGATATCGTGTGGCATCATTCCACCGTGAACCGTGCCCACAGGGAATTCAGGAACGGCCACCGGGGCCTGATTCTCTGGTTTACTGGGGTTTCGGGTTCTGGAAAATCCTCTACCGCACACGCGGTAGAGGAACGGCTGCATCAACGTGGATGCCGGACGTTTGTGCTCGACGGCGACAATCTGCGGCATGGATTATGCGCAGACCTCGGGTTTTCGCCAGAGGACCGCGCTGAAAATATCCGACGCACGGGTGAGGTGGCCAGGCTGTTTATGGAAGCGGGGGTGATCGTGTTGGCGGCGGTGATTTCGCCTTTTCGCGGAGATCGGGAAAAGGTCAGGGCGCTCGTCGCCGACGGCGATTTCATCGAAATCTATTGCCGGTGCCCCCTCGAAATCTGCGAGCAAAGGGACGCAAAGGGACTTTACCGCCGGGCCAGAGCGGGCGATGTCAAAAGCTTTACCGGGATTTCTTCCTCCTATGAGGAGCCAGGTTCACCCGACTTGATATTGGACACCGGCTTTTTTACGTTGGCCGACTGCGTGGACAGAGTGGATATTCTTTTGCGGGAAAGAAGCCTGCTGCCGGCATTTACGGAGGTACGCAAGGCGGCAGCATGAAACGCGATGCTACGGATGGTAAAATTTGCCTGTTTTACGCTTGAGGCTGTAAATGCCGGCTGCTATCCTTGTTTTCGTCACAACGCTGGCCCTGCCGATTCTGCTTTTTACCTTGTTGGGGCTGGCCGGGTAGCTTATGATTCTGCGTCATTGAGATTGGGAAAGGATGGCGATGAGTTTTTACGGCCTGCTGGCGGTGGGCGCAGGCGCTGCGGTTGGCGCCTGGCTGCGCTGGTGGTTCGGCATTCTGTGGAACCCGGTGTTTCCCACGTTGCCGCTGGGGACGCTGGCGGCAAACCTGGTCGGCGGCTACCTGATGGGACTGGCGATGGCTGTGTTCGCCGATCATCCCGGTCTGCCGCCGGAAGCACGGCTGCTGCTCGCCACCGGTTTTCTCGGCGGCCTCACGACCTTTTCCACCTTCTCGGCGGAGACTGTGACGCTGCTATTGCGCGCCCAGTATGCCTGGGGTGCGGCGATTGTCGGGGCACACGTAGCTGG
>JAUYEK010000058.1 GCA_030691435.1 Sulfuricella sp.
GAGAAGCGGATGCTGCAGGAGTCGGTGGATTCCCTGCTCGACAACGGTCGTCGCGGCAAGGCCATGACCGGCGCCAACAAGCGCCCATTGAAGTCGCTCGCCGACATGATCAAGGGCAAGGGCGGTCGCTTCCGCCAGAACCTGCTGGGCAAGCGCGTCGACTACTCCGGTCGTTCCGTGATCGTGGTTGGCCCACAACTGAAATTGCATCAGTGCGGTCTGCCCAAGAAAATGGCTCTGGAATTGTTCAAGCCCTTCATTTTCCACAAGCTGGAAGTGCTCGGCCTGGCTACGACCATCAAGGCGGCCAAGCGCATGGTGGAAGATGAGATTCCGGAAGTCTGGGACATCCTGGAAGACGTGATTCGCGAGCATCCGGTCATGCTGAACCGTGCGCCGACCCTGCACCGTCTCGGTATCCAGGCATTCGAGCCGGTGCTGATCGAGGGCAAGGCAATCCAGCTGCATCCGCTGGTTTGCGCGGCGTTCAACGCCGACTTCGACGGTGACCAGATGGCCGTACACGTGCCGCTGTCGCTGGAAGCCCAGATCGAGGCGCGCACCTTGATGCTGGCCTCGAATAACGTGTTGTCGCCCGCCAACGGCGAGCCGATCATCGTGCCGTCGCAGGATATCGTGCTGGGCCTGTATTACATGACCCGCGAAAAGATTAATGCCAAGGGCGAAGGTATGCTGTTCGGCACGATCAGCGAGATTTCGCGTGCCTATGAGTCGCGCCAGGTCGAATTGCATGCCAAGGTTACCGCGCGCATCAAGGAATACGAGCTGGATGAGGAAGGCAACAAGCACGAAAAAATCACGCGCTACGAGACCACGGTCGGACGGGCTTTGCTGTCCGAGATTCTGCCCGTCGGATTGCCGTTCCCTCTGATCAACAAGGCGCTGAAAAAGAAGGAAATTTCCAAGCTGATCAACGCCAGTTTCCGCCGCTGCGGCCTGCGCGAAACCGTGATTTTCGCCGACAAGCTGATGTATACAGGCTTCACTTACGCGGCTCGCGCCGGCATCTCGATCTGTGTCGACGACATGCTGGTGCCGACGGAGAAGGAACAGCTGATCGGCGCTTCCGAGAAAGAGGTCAAGGAAATCGAGGCGCAGTACACCTCCGGCCTGGTTACTCAGGGCGGGCGCTACAACAAGGTGGTGGACATCTGGGGCCGCTGCGGCGACCAGGTGGCCAAGGCGATGATGAACCAGCTCGGCACCGAGCCGGTGGTCGACCGGGATGGCAAGACGGTCTCCCAGGAGTCGTTCAACTCGATTTACATGATGGCCGATTCCGGCGCCCGCGGCTCTGCGGCGCAGATTCGCCAGTTGGCCGGTATGCGGGGCCTGATGGCCAAGCCTGACGGCTCGATCATCGAGACCCCGATTACGGCTAACTTCCGCGAGGGTCTGAATGTTCTGCAGTACTTCATCTCTACTCACGGCGCACGTAAAGGTTTGGCCGACACCGCGCTGAAGACCGCGAACTCCGGTTACCTCACCCGCCGTCTGGTGGACGTGACCCAGGATCTGGTGGTCACCGAGAACGATTGCGGCACTGCCGAAGGCATGGCGCTGAAGGCGCTGGTCGAAGGCGGCGAAGTGGTCGAGCCGTTGCGTGAGCGTATCCTCGGTCGCACTACTGCGGTGGATGTGATTAACCCGGATACCAGCGAGACCGTTTACGAGGCTGGCACGTTGCTGGACGAAGATGCGGTGGAAGCGATCGAGCAACTGGGCATCGACGAAGTCAAGGTACGCACCCCGCTGACTTGCGAAACCCGCTTCGGCTTGTGTGCCAAGTGCTACGGTCGCGACCTCGGGCGCGGCTACGAGGTGAACGTGGGCGAGGCGGTCGGCGTGATTGCGGCGCAGTCCATCGGCGAACCGGGTACGCAGCTGACCATGCGTACCTTCCACATCGGCGGTGCGGCATCCCGTGCGGCGGCAGCAAGCCAGGTCGAGATCAAATCCAACGGCGTGGCGCGCTTTGCCTCCGGCATGCGCTACGTGACCAACGCCAAGAACGAGCAGATCGTGATTTCGCGCAGTGGCGAAGTGATCATCACCGACGACAATGGCCGCGAGCGCGAGCGTCAGAAGATTCCTTACGGCTCTACCCTGCTGGCCTCGGATGGCTCTGTCGCCAAGGCTGGCCAGGTGCT
>JAUYEK010000158.1 GCA_030691435.1 Sulfuricella sp.
CTGAAAGCCTTGGCAGTATTGACCGCATCCTGGCCCTGCATGGCATCGACCACAAACAGGGTTTCGATTGGCTTGAGCACTTCATGCAGGCGCCGGATCTCGGCCATCATGGCTTCGTCTATTGCCAGACGGCCCGCAGTATCGATGATCAGCACATCGTGGAAATGCTTGTCGGCGTAATCCCGCGCTGCCAGAGCAATCTGCTCCGGATTCTGGCCCGCCTCGGCGGGGAAGTAATCCGTATCGATCTGCTGCGCCAGGGCGCGCAACTGCTCCATCGCCGCCGGGCGGTAAACGTCGCAACTCGCCAGCAAAACCTTTTTCTTCATCTGCTCGCGCAGGTATTTGGCCAGCTTGGCCGAAGTGGTGGTTTTACCGGCACCCTGCAGGCCCGCCATCAGGATCACCGCAGGCGGCAGCGTGGCGAAGTTGAGGGCGGCGTTCTGGCCACCCATCAGTCTGGCCATTTCCTGGTGGACGACACCGATCAGGGCCTGGCCCGGCGTCAGGCTGGCCAGCACCTCCTGGCCCTGGGCACGCTCCTTGACGTGGGCAATGAAATCCTTCACCACCGGCAGGGCGACGTCCGCCTCGAGCAGAGCCATGCGCACCTCGCGCAGGGCGTCCTGGATGTTGGCTTCGGTCAGGCGGGCCTGGCCGCGCAGGGTTTTGATTACGCCGGAAAGGCGATGGGTAAGGTTGTCGAACATAGCTACGAAATGTCCTGCTGAATGTTAATCCGAATTCGGATAGTGTAGACTTGGGGCTAGAGAAACAATACGCCGACAAGTTTACAACACAATGAGCGGTTCACTCCATTTCCTCGCCTTTCTGCTTTACAGCGCGCTCGGCCTGCTTTTCTGGCGCTCGGTCTGGCGCCCCGCCGGCCCGAAAATAGCGCAACACGCAGCCGAAGCCTCGGCGGTCGGGCGTCTCGCCATACTGGCGCCACTCGCGCTGCATGGCGCACTGCTTTACCCCTCCCTGTTTCCCGGCGCAGGCCTGAACCTCGGTATCGGCAATACGGTGTCGGCGATCTCCTGGCTTACCGTACTGGTCTACTGGCTCGCCAGCTTCCGTTACAACATGGAAGGCCTGCAAACCCTGGTATTGCCCGGCGCTGCGATCTGCCTGCTACTGCCGCTGATTTTTCCGGAAGCGCACGCCATCGCCCATACCGAGCTACCGCTTTTCAAGGTTCACTTGCTGATTTCGCTGCTCGCCTACAGCCTGTTCACTATCGCGGCAGTGCATGCGGTGCTGATGGCTCTGGCGGAACGCCGTCTGCACGGTCACGCCCTGTCGCGCATCCTGGGAAAGTTGCCGCCCCTGCTGGCGATGGAGGCGCTGCTGTTTCGCATCATCACGGCGGGATTCATCCTGCTCACCCTGTCCATCCTGAGCGGCGTGATGTTCTCCGAGGAACTTTTCCACAAACCCCTGCAGTTCAGCCACAAATCGCTGTTCGCACTGCTTTCCTGGGGTATTTACGCAGCCCTGCTGGGAGGACGAAAAATTTACGGCTGGCGTGGCCGCACCGCCATCCTCTGGACGCTCGCCGGGTTTGCGATGCTGCTGCTGGCCTATCTCGGCAGCAAGTTCGTGCTGGAAATCATTCTGCAACGCTAACTAAAATTCGGTGAGGGGTGAGGAGTGAGGGGTAAAATCAAAAACGCCACCGAACCTGGTTTTACTTCTGACGCCTCACCCCTAACCCCTCACCTCGAAAAATGGATGACATCCCGTTAAGCGTTCTGCTGGCTGTGCTGGCGCTGATCCTGATCGTTTCCGGATTCTTCTCT
>JAUYEK010000167.1 GCA_030691435.1 Sulfuricella sp.
ACTAAACGGGGGGCCACGGTTTATCCCGTCGTGCTGCGCAAGAAACACTATAGCCTCCACACTGAGCGGGTTTATCCAGGTTGGATTAAACCCAGATAATCCATTAGAGCCAAAACACCGCTGTAGGAGCGGCGCCCTCGCCGCGATTTGCGGCCGCATTCGCGCCGAGGGCGGCGCTCCTACAGGCACGAACATTCCAATGGATAATCCGGGTTGAACGCGATATTTTGTTCCACCACAAGACCCATCCGGTGCAGCAAGGAGTTCAACCAGCCGCCGCCATTGGGATTCGACTTTCGGCTTACCCCGGCTGCCCATCCGACCTTGGCCGCCAATACCTGGGTGCATATTTGACGAACCAGGGCGCAAAGCAGGCGAGCCAGACCGCAGCGGCAAGCAGGTAGAAATGACCTGCCGCTGGCTGGAGCGGCGGCAGGTCACCGCCTATCCGCGCCAGCGCGGCGAGCTGGAATCCCCAGAACAATGCCCAGGTGGCGCTATCCGCCTCAAGTTCCGCGCCGGAATGGCCCAGCGTGACGCGCGAGGCCATGCCCAGCACCATCGAGCCGAACAGGCCGATGGTCAGGGCATGCAGCGGGGCGAAACCCAGCATACTGACGCCGGCCAGCAGCGCAAGGCTCTGCACGGCGTACAGCGCCAGCGCGACAGAGATCCAGGCAAAGCCGACATGCAGCACCGCCAATAAACGCACTTCGAGGCTGCGGCGCAGCTGCCAGTGCCAGCTCAAATACATCGCCTGCGCCAGCAGGGGCAGGTCGAACAGCCACAGCCAGGCGTTCCAGCCCAGAATTTCCAGCATGCCGTGACCATAAGCGCACACCAGCATCACGCCGAGCGCGCCGGTGGGCCGGACGATTTGATAGTTGTCCAGCACCCGGCTGGAGAAGAACGGAATCATGCGGTGGCAGACGGTGAAGAATACCGGCAGCAGCAAAAACCACACTCCGGCCTTGAGGGAAAACAGCGCGAACAGGGCGTTACCGGTCACCAGCCAGAGCAGGAAGGCAAGGATGCCGAGCCAGCCCATGCCGAGGGCGACGCTGGTGATTCTGGGGTGCAGCTTGTCGGGGTGGCGGGCGGTGAGCAGCACGTCGAGCAGGGCATAAAAAGCGAACCCCCAGCCGGCGAGCATCAGTACCAGCGCGACGATCAGCAGCCCTTTTCCGGCCAGCAGGCCGATGTAGAACAGCAGCACGCCGCACGCCAGCAGCAGGAAGGCCGGCACATAGCGGCGCGGCGGCACCTTGGCGCCATTCATCCAGTTGGGATAGACGGTCATCAGGAAGCCGAAGATAAAAAACGGGAAGAAGCCGTAAATCATCAGGAAGCCGTGCGCCCAGGCAGCCGGGATCGCCCAGGCCGGCGGCAGCCAGGCGGAAGT
>JAUYEK010000179.1 GCA_030691435.1 Sulfuricella sp.
ACCTGTCCGGCGTGAAGTTCGTCAACATCCTCAACGCCACCCCCGAGCTGAAAGACCGCTGTGTCGTGCTGAATGGCGTTTCGAAGGCCTATTCCATGACCGGCTGGCGCATCGGCTACGCCGCCGGCCCGGAAAAGATCATCAAGGCGATGGAAATCCTCCAGTCCCAGTCCACCTCCAACCCCACCTCGATCTCGCAGGTGGCCGCGCAGGCTGCCCTGGATGGCGACCAAGGGTGTATTACCCCGATGGTGAAAGCATTCCGCGAGCGCCATGAGTTCGTAGTGCGCCGTTTCAACGAGATGAAGGGACTGAAGTGCCTCCGGGCCGGCGGCGCTTTCTACGCCTTTCCCGATGCACGAGAGGCCATAGCCGACCTGCATCGACGCGGCACCCTTGCGGAGGCGACCGACATGGCTCTTTCGGAATATCTGCTGGAAAAAACCGGCGTGGCCGTCGTGCCGGGCTCGGCCTTCGGCGCGGAGGGCTACTTCCGCATCTCCTTCGCCACTTCGATGAAAAACCTGGAGATGGCTCTGGAGCGCATCCAGAAGGCAATCGAATAAACCCAGATAATCCATTAGAGCCAAAACACCGCTGTAGGAGCGGCGCCCTCGCCGCGATTTGCGTCCGCATTCGCGCCGAGGGCGGCGCTCCTACAGGCACGAACATTCCAATGGATAATCCGGGATTAAAGGGCGCCACGAACGGCGCCCTTTATTTTTTCTTACCCCCGAACCAGCTATCCAGCTTGTCGGCAGCCGACACCCCCAGGGACGTCCCCACACCGGGACCGAGGATCGCCGTACCCACCACAGCTCCGGTTACCGCCATTCCAGTGGGGAACAGTACCGGGTCATGCAGCGTACCGGAAACCCTGAGTGGGACGCTCACCAGCGAAACGCCCTTCTTTACCTCGGCATAAACCTTGCCGCTTAGTTGTTTGGAAGGCGAGATTTCCACATCCCCGTTGGCATTGAGCACTCCGGAAGAAATGTTCAGCTTGCTCAAGCGGATGTCTTTCCCTGCAATGTTAAAAATCCCGCTGAATTCCTCGAACTCCGTCTGCCCACCGCGCACTTCCTTGGTCTTGATCGGTTGTGCCGCGCTTGCCAGATCGAAACCGTGCAACACCCCCTTGTTGATGGAAAAATCGCCCTCAATATTCGAGTTATCGGCAAGCTGGGAAGCGTTCCTGGCCTTCATTGCAAACCGGGCTTTGGCGTCGAGCTGGCCGCTCACACGGGCTTTGGCATTGAACAGCGGCAACAGGGATTCCAGCGCCACGCGCTTCCCTTTCAGGTCGCCGCTAAGCTTCCACCCCGATTTCCAGTTGAGCTCAGCCGCGCCCTTGAGCGTCCCCCCATAGAGCTTGCCATCGATATCTCTGAGCCGTAACGCTTCACTATCGACGGCTCCGGCAATGTTCAGCACGTCGAACTGAAACGCCGGATCCACGGGAAAGCGCCATTGCTGAGCGGAGAGCTTCAAATCGAAGTTACTGCCCGACACGGGCGTAGCATCCAGTTTGAGCTTGCCGTCATCGCTCGCAAGCAGCACATTCTTCAAGTCACCGTCCGGGTTCATGTTTACTGTCACGCTGAACAGGGGCAACGTCATGCCTGGAGATTCCAGCGTGACGTGATTCAAACCGACTTTTTCGATTCTTACTGTTTGCGGGCCACCCTCCGATTTGAACCAGACCGGCATCCTTCCCAGCATATCCATACGGATGAAAACCGTGTCCAGCTCGATATCGCGCAAAATCTTGACCGGGCTAAACAACGAACTCAAATTCGGGATGACCTTGATCGAAGCTATCCTGACTTCCTGTTGAGCGCCGATAGTGATTCTTTCTAGCGCCACATGAGGCAAGGGAACCAGCGAAAAACGCAACGAACCGATCTTGACCGGCTCGTGCAGCTTTTCCCCCGCCTGTTTCTCGATTTCAGGAATATAGGCATTCAACGGGATGAGAAAAGGCAGGCCGATTACAGCCAGAAAAACAACTAGAATAATAAACAGGCGCTTAGTCCACTTCACAGTATCCACCGTCAAAATTAAGTGACCCCCGGCAGAGCCGTGGGCTTACCCAACTGAATTACGACATCACAGATAGGAATTGACCTTTTTACCACAGCAAAGTAAA
>JAUYEK010000003.1 GCA_030691435.1 Sulfuricella sp.
CCAGAAACCACGTCATGCACAGTGCGCTTGCCGAACTCGGCACGCAGTCCGTCATTGATGGTCTGCGACAGGCGCAGGTGAGCGCGCGTCTCATCGCCGCCGACGCTGACGTAGTACTGCTTGACGTCAACCACGCGCCACTTGACGAAAGAATCCACCAGTACGTTCTTCTTTTCCGAAGTAATGAAGCGTTCCGGTTCGGACGAGGTCAGGGTGAGTATGCGGGTATCGAAAAAACGCACGTTTTGCAGCAGCGGCACCTTGAAATACAGGCCCGGCTGTTTTTTAACGTCGATAATCTCGCCCAACTGGAAAACAATCGCATTCTGGCGCTGATCGACAGTGAACACGGTCAGACTGAGCAGAATAAAAACTGCGATCAGTCCGGTCATGATGGCATTGAGATGTTTCATGGGCGCACCTCCCGTTCACGGCTGCGGAACGCTTCACGCGAGCGCGCCGTACTTTCCGCCGCGGGCACGACGGCCTCTGGCGCCCTGACCGGTGGCGCATCCGCCAATCCGGTGCCGGCCCCTGTGCTCTGGATCAGCTTGTCCAGCGGCAGGTAGAGCAAATTATTGCCCCCCTTCTGGTCTACCAGCACCTTGCTGGAATTGGTCATCATTTGCTGGATTGTGTCCAGATACATGCGGTCACGCGTCACTTTCGGCGCCTTGCTGTACTCCACCAGGACCTGCTTGAAGCGGCTGGCGTCACCCTGGGCGTTGGCGATCACGCGCTGCTTGTAGCCAAGCGACTCCTCCAGCAGGCGCGAGGCGGCGCCACGCGCTCGCGGAATCACATCGTTGGCGTAGGCTTGCCCCTCGTTCTTGGCGCGCTCCCGGTCCTGGCCCGCTTTTACCGCGTCATCGAACGACGCCTGCACCTGCTCCGGCGGCTGGGCATTCTGCATCGTCACCTTGCTGATGCTGATGCCGGTCTTGTAACGATCCAGAATATCCTGCATCAGCTTGGCGGCGCGAGCCGCGATTTCGGCGCGCCCTTCATACAACACAAAGTCCATTTTGCTCTTGCCCACTATTTCGCGAATCGCCGTTTCCGCGGCCTGATGCACCGCTTCATCGGGATGGCGGTTGTTGAACAGGTAATCTTCCGGGCTTTTCAGGATGTACTGCACGGCGAACTGGATGTCGATGATGTTCTCGTCGTCAGTCAGCATCAGTGACTCTTTCAGCATCTTGCTCTTGACGTTGGCGCGGTAGCCCACTTCGACTGTGCGCACCTGCTGCAGATTCACCACTTCGACACTTTCAATCGGATAAGGCAGATGCCAGCGCGGCCCCGGTTGCGTCGTCTCGACGAATTTGCCAAAGCGCAGCACCACGCCGCGCTCGCCTTCATTGACGATGTAAAAGCCGCTGCCCAGCCAGATCAGGATCACCAGCATCGGAATAAGTCCCAGGCCGGCAGCCAACTTGCCGCCCGACATCGGGCCGCCGCCGGTTGGACCACCGCTGCCGCCCTTGTCACCGAACAGCGTATTCAGCTTCTGGTTGAAGCGGCGCCACACCTCATCGAGGTCAGGTGGCCCGCCGCTGTTTTTCTTGCCCCAATCGGGATCATTCCATGCCATATTGTTTTTTCCAAAAAACTGATTCGTAAAATTAAATTCCAAAGCCTGCGGAGGCCTGAGCCACTGCCCGTACCGCTTCAGCCTGGTGCTGGCGGCTGCATTCCGCCAACGCCTCTCTCAGCAGGTCAAAACCCTCGCCAGTGCGCGCACTGACCCAAATGCGGCCAATTCTACCATACTCATCCCGCTCCAGACCGGGCGCCAAACCGTTGACATCGATTTTATTCAGCACCATCAGCTGCGGGATGTGATCGGCGCCGATCTCCGCCAGAACCTTGTTCACCTCGTCGATCTGCTGGTCGCGGCTGGGGCTGGAAGCATCCACCACATGCAGGAGCAGATCGGCCGCCACCGCCTCTTCCAGGGTGGCGCGGAAAGCCGCCACCAGGGTATGGGGCAAATGCTTGATGAAGCCGACCGTGTCGGACAGCACCACGGAGCCGCCGTCGGCGACGAAAAATTTGCGGCTGGTGGTGTCAAGGGTAGCGAACAACTGGTCGGCCACATAGGCCTTGGCATGGGTGAGGCGATTAAATAAAGTGGATTTTCCGGCGTTAGTATAGCCGACGATGGACACCGACAGCACGTTGGCGCGAACCCTGGCGCGGCGCTGCACGCTACGCTGGCGTCCCAGCTTGGCGAGTTTTTCCTTGAGCAGCTTGACCCGCTTGCCGAGCAGACGACGGTCTGTTTCGAGCTGAGTCTCGCCCGGCCCGCGCAGGCCGATACCCCCTTTTTGACGTTCAAGATGGGTCCAGCCGCGCACTAATCTTGT
>JAUYEK010000202.1 GCA_030691435.1 Sulfuricella sp.
TTGAAAAAGGGCGGTGCGTGTTGTTCCATACAGTCGTTTGGTGGGGATCGACTTTGTGCCCACGCTGTCAATGGTGTTATTTCCGCGTGGGCACAAAGACGTGCCCACCCTACGTGATTAGTCATTCGTAAAGACGCTGCCCAACTTG
Organism: Sulfuricella sp.; assembly: GCA_030691435.1. Lineage (GTDB taxonomy): Bacteria > Pseudomonadota > Gammaproteobacteria > Burkholderiales > Sulfuricellaceae > Sulfuricella. The sequence continues at coordinate 149 of JAUYEK010000202.1, forward strand.
TCCATTTCCTCGAGCGCCCGACCGCTGCCGCGCACCACGCAGGTGAGCGGGTCTTCGGCAACGATCACCGGCAGCCCGGTCTCTTCCATCAGCAGGCGATCCAGGTCACGCAGGAGCGCGCCGCCGCCGGTCAGGACCATGCCCTTTTCGGCGATGTCCGCGCCCAGTTCCGGCGGTGTTTGCTCCAAGGCCGACTTTACCGCACTGACGATGCTGTTGAGCGGGTCGGTCAGGGCTTCGAGGATTTCGTTGCTGGAAATGGTGAAACTGCGCGGAATGCCCTCGGCCAGATTGCGCCCTTTCACTTCCATTTCGCGCACTTCGCTGCCGGGGAAGGCGGAGCCGATCTGTTTCTTGATTTTCTCGGCCGTGGCTTCGCCGATCAGCATGCCGTAGTTGCGGCGGATGTAGTTAATGATGGCTTCGTCGAACTTGTCGCCGCCGACCCGTACCGAGTTGGCATAAACCACGCCGCCGAGCGAGATCACGCCGACCTCGGTGGTGCCGCCGCCGATATCCACCACCATCGAGCCGGTCGCCTCCGCCACCGGCAGATCGGCGCCGATCGCCGCCGCCATCGGCTCTTCGATCAGGTACACCTGCCTTGCCCCCGCGCCGATCGCGGATTCGCGGATGGCGCGCCGCTCCACCTGGGTCGATCCGCAGGGCACGCAAATGATGATGCGCGGGCTCGGGGAGAGCATGCGCGAATCGTGGATTTTCTTGATGAAGTACTTGAGCATCTGCTCGGTGATGGTGAAGTCGGCGATCACGCCGTCCTTCATCGGGCGAATGGCGGTAATGTTGCCCGGCGTGCGACCGAGCATCTGCTTCGCCTCTATGCCCACCGCCTGGATGGTCTTTTTCCCAGAAGGCCCGCCCTCCTGGCGAATCGCCACCACCGACGGTTCGTCCAGCACGATACCCTTGCCACGCACGAAAATCAGGGTGTTGGCGGTACCCAGGTCGATGGCCAGGTCGTTGGAAAAATATCCGCGTAAGAATCCAAACATCATTGCTTAATTCCAGTGATTGAGGTGCGTCGGTTAAATGAAACATGATACCATTTTAATGGACATGGCGAAAAGCGTCCCCCGAATGATGAGCATCGCTTCTCGCCGTGTCCGTTTGCGATGTTCACGTTTACGTATCGCTTTTAAAGTTCTCCGGGTAAATTTTTATGTCATTGAATCTGGCCGATGTGAAACGCATTGCCCATCTTGCCCGCATTGCGGTGGAAGAGGACGAAATGCCGGGCTATTTGCAGCAACTCTCCAACATCCTCAGTCTGGTCGAGGAAATGCAGGCCGTCGATACCACCGGCATCGAGCCGATGGCGCACGCCCAGGACGTGGTGCTGCGCCTGCGCAACGACGTTGCCACCGAAACCGACCGCCGCGCCGCCTACCAGGCCGTCGCGCCGCAAGTCGAAGCGGGCCTGTATCTGGTTCCCAAGGTCATCGAATAACTGGTGAGGCGAGAGGGGTGAGGGGTGAGGAAACCCCCCGCCTTTCCCCCTAACGCCTCACCCCTAACGCCTCACGAAAAAATGATCAACACATCGCTAAAAGAACTCTCGGCCCAACTGGTCGCAAAGAAGGTTTCCAGCGTCGAACTGACGCAGACCTTCCTCGATCGCATCAGGGAGCTGAACCCCAGGCTCAACGCCTTCATCACTATAGACGAAAACAAAAGCCTGACGCAGGCCAAGGCCGCCGACGTATTGATCGCATCCGGCAAGGCCGGGCCGCTCACCGGCATTCCGGTGGCGCAGAAGGACATTTTCTGCGCCGAGGGCTGGCTTTCCACCTGCGGCTCGAAGATGCTGCACAATTTCGTCTCGCCTTATGACGCCCATGTGATCGAACAGTTCAATCGCGCCGGCGCGATCAACCTGGGCAAGACCAACATGGACGAATTCGCCATGGGCTCGTCCAACGAAACCTCGTATTACGGCCAGGTAAAGAACCCCTGGGACCTCGATGCCGTCCCCGGCGGCAGCTCGGGCGGCTCGGCCGCGGCAGTCGCGGCGCGGCTGTGCCCGGCCGCCACCGGCACCGACACCGGCGGCTCCATCCGCCAGCCCGCGGCGCTCACCGGTATCACCGGCATCAAGCCGACCTATGGCGTGGTGTCGCGCTACGGCATGATCGCCTTCGCCTCCTCGCTCGACCAGGGCGGCCCGATGGCGAAGAGCGCCGAGGATTGCGCGCTGTTGCTCAACGTGATGGCCGGCTTCGACTCGCGCGACTCGACCAGCCTGGAACGGGAAAAAGAGGACTACAGCCGCGACCTGGAACAACCGCTCAAGGGGCTTCGCATCGGCCTGCCCAAGGAATACTTCGCCGCGGGGCTTGCCGCAGACGTGGCGCAAGCCATCGAAACCGCCCTGGCGGAATACCGCAAACTGGGCGCGCAGACCGTCGAGATATCGCTGCCCAACAGCAAGCTGGCAGTGCCGGTGTATTACGTCCTCGCCCCGGCGGAAGCCTCCTCCAACCTCGCCCGCTTCGACGGCGTGCGCTACGGCTACCGCGCCCCGGAATACACCGACCTGGCCGACATGTACGGCAAGAGCCGGGCGCAGGGCTTCGGCGCTGAGGTAAAACGACGCATCATGATCGGCACCTATGTGCTGTCCGCCGGCTATTACGATGCCTACTACCTGAAAGCACAGAA
>JAUYEK010000208.1 GCA_030691435.1 Sulfuricella sp.
ACCGCCTCCAGCACCGGCGGCGCGCTGCGGCGGGAGACGTTCTGTTGCAGCCGGGCCGCGCCGTAGCCTTCTTCCAGAAAATCGGCGGCGATGCCGAACAGGCGCGCATCGGCGCGGCGGAAGCGGTAGATCGCCTGCTTCGGGTCGCCCACCAGGAATACGGTCGGCGCGCTGCCCGCCCCCGTCGAGGCGTCGAGCCAGGAGCGCATGATCTGCCACTGCAGCGGATTGGTGTCCTGGAATTCGTCGAGTAGGATATGGCGGTAGCGGCAATCGAGCTTGTACTGCATGTATTCGGCATGGTCGGAGCGGTTGAGCAGCTGGTGGACGCGCCATTCCACATCGGCAAAATCCACCGCCCGCCGCTCCTCCTTGAGTCGCTGGTAGGCGGCGAGCAGCCCCGCGCCGCAGCGCAGGCCGGCGCGGTTGAAGCGGTAGGCGGCTTGGGCGGTGAGCTGTTCCTTCGCTTCTCGCAGGAGGAAAGAAAGCGCCCGATGTAAATCGAGAAAACGCGCAGCACCCTCCTCGCCCAGCCGCCCAGCCAGAGCCTTGGTATATTCCCGCTTGCGGGGCTCGCCTTCTCCGGTAAGAAACACTAGGCAGAACGACTCAAAATCTCTTCCCGCCAAGGCCTCACGCAACTTTGTGACATTTTTTAGATCAGTGGCGGTGCCACGCTCCAGCCAGCTGGCAAATTCCTCGGCATCGGCCGCCAAACGGCTATCGGCAAACAGCTCGGCCAGCACGTCCCGCTCCGGCTCCACCGCCAGATCGCGGCGCAGGGCTTCGGCGGCGAAGGCCGCCGCATCCTCCGCCCCCTGGGTATAAGCCCACCATTCGGCGCGCTTGGCGACGAAATCGAGCAGCAGGCTGCGGGTGTTGTGCAGGCCGTGCTCGGCGAACAGGAAATCCAGCGCCTGGGCGGCTTCCGAGCCGGGGTCGGATTGCAGTTCCTCGGCGAACAGCTGCCAGGCTTCTTCCAGCAGCGCGGAGGTCTGGTCGAGCAGCCCCCAGTCGCCGCCCGCGCCGCTCTCCAGCGGGGCGCGCTGGAGCAGTTGCAAAAACCAGCCGTGGAAGGTGTTGATGGTGATGCCGGGCTGGGCGGAGAGGAAGATTTCGAACAGGCTGCGGGCGCGGGGCAGCAGGGACTCGATTTCATGTTCCGGCACCGCGCGCTCGCGCAGGAAGGCTCGCACTTCCTCATCCGGCGCCAGCGCCAGCAGGCGCAGCCAGTCGCGCAGGCGCGCCGCCATTTCCTGCGCCGCCTTGCGGGTGAAGGTGATCGCCAGGATTTCGGACGGCGCCGCCCCGGCCAGCAGCAGGCGTACGATGCGCGACACCAGCAGCCAGGTCTTGCCGCTGCCGGCACAGGCTTCGACCACCGCCGAACCGGCGGGGTTCAGCGCGGCGCGATTGATCTCATTGCCCGTCATGATAATCCTTGCGGCACAGCCCGCTCATCTCGCAGTAGGCGCATGCCTGGTCGCTGCCTTGGGCGGGCAACGCCGCACCCCGATACAGGGCGTTGAACAACTCGCGCAGGCGCTGCCCGATAGCTTTGCTCAGCGCGTAAATATCTTCCTGCGTTACCGCTGCAATGCCCTCGTCGTCCACCGGCACGAATGCCGCCTCGACCACCGACTCTTCCAGCAGCAGGGCATACACCGGCAGCTGCACGTCCTCGCCCGGCGTTTCCAGCTTCTTTTTCAGGCCGACACGGCTCTGGGTCTTGTAATCCAGCACCGCGCAGGCTTCTTCCCCATCGTCCGAGCGGGTATCGACGCGGTCGATCCGGCCCTTCAGGGTCAGGCTGCGCCCATCGTCCAGTTCCAGTTCGAGTGTGCGCCACAGCTCGCCCTCTCTCCAGCGCCAGCCTTCCTGCTCGCGGGCGGTCTGCCAGTCGAGATAGGCGGGAATGCGCACATCCCAGCGCAGTGCCCAGGCGCGGGCGAGGTAGTCCGCCTCCAGCGCCTGGCGGAATTCTTCCCGGCTGATGTCGCGCAGGGCCTGCTCCATCTCGGCCCGGTCGCCGCTGCTGATGGCGGGATAGCGCTGGTGGAAATGGTGCAGGATGGCGTGGACGTGCTCGCCGTAATCCTTTTTTTCCAGCGCCTGCTGCACTTCGTCCAGCTCGTTCAGGTGCAGGGCATGGCGGGCATAAAACTGGTAGGGGCAGGCCATCAGGCTGTTGTAGCCGCTGGCCGAGAGACTGGTCGGCACCAGTTCCGGCGAGAGGGAAGGTTTGGCCAGAATGTAGGAGCGGGCTTGCCCGCGATCAGCGCCATCAATCGCGGGCAAGCCCGCTCCTACGCCCGCCATTTCCCTACGCGGCAGTTTCTCGCCATAGGCCAACTCGTGGAAGGCTTCCAGCCGCTCGACCCACGGGCTCGCCAGGTTGGGTTCGGCGTTCTTCCGCCCCTGCCAGGTAATGAGCAGGGTGCCGCAATCCGCCAGCAGCGCGATGAAGTCCTGCTCCATCCGGCGCAATTCCTGTTCGAAAGTCGGCAGCCCCAGTTGCGCCCGCACCGACTGGTTGAAGAAGGCGCTTTCCTTTCCTCTTCCCGGGAAATGGGCGGCGTCGCCGCCGGCCACGATCACGCCGTCGAAGCGGCGCAGGCGCGCGGCGCCGAGGTGGGTAAACACCACCGGGCTGGTGATGCCGGTATCGCGGAAGGTGGCGGCCTCAAGCTGGCTGTCGAGCCAGCGCCGCCATTCGCTCAGGGAGAACAACCCCTGATCCTGGCCCAATTCTTTTTGCAGGCGGGCGAGCAGACGCAGCAACTGCTCCCCGGCCAGATCCTGCGCCAACCCCTGGCGCAGGCCCAGCACCTCCAGGCTTTCCAGCAGGCTGGCCAGCCATACCGCCAGCCCGCGCTTGCGCGCGCCGAAGCGGGCCTGCGCCTGCTCCAACCGGGCCAGCAACACGAGCACGTCTTCCGCGCCTTCACGCTGCGCCAAGCCGCGGTAGTGGTGCAGGCCGGAGATCACGCTATGCCGGCGCACCAGTTGCTCGAGGCCGTAGACGGCATGCTTGCGCGCCCCGCCTTCCCAGTCGGCGAAGATCAGCGGGGACTTGAGCAGGTCGAGCAGATCGAGGTGGTGGAAGCGGCTGGCCATGGTGTCGAGCCAGCGCATCACCACGGCGCTGGCGGCCACGGTGGAAAAGGTCCAGCCGGTTTCGTCCGCGACCAGGATCTGGCCGCGCTCCAGCAGGGCGCGGGCGCGGCGCGCCACCAGCCGGTCCTGGACGATCACCGCGATGGCGCCTTTGCCTGCCAGCAGCCACTCGCGGATCTGGCTATCCACCGCCTGCGCCTCCTGCTCCAGGCTGTGCGCCTCGAGCAATTCGAGGCGGCCGGACAGCGGGCTTTCCGGGTAGCGTTGGCGGAATTCGGCGGCGCGCTCGCGTAGCGGCGGCAGGTTTCCTTCCGCGTCGGGCCGTTGCCAGGCCGCCTGCAACAATGAACCCAGGAGCCTGCCAAATTGAATCGGATGGATGTAGGAGCGGGCTTGCCCGCGATCAGCGGCATCCATCGCGGGCAAGCCCGCTCCTACCAAATCTTCCGAATCTCGTTGAATATCTACCAGGCATCCGGCAGGAAGCTCCTCGCCGCAGCCATACAGGCGAACCGGCTGCCTTTCCCCGTAGCGACGGAAAAAGTCCCGCTCCATCGGCGTCAGGCCGGACAGGCCGACGGCATACAAGGGTGAGGCAGCGGCAACGGCCAAACCGGCCAGCCGCAGGTGGTAGGCGGTGACGCTATCGACGCGGCCATCGCCGCTGAGGCTCATGGCATACCACAGCTCGTGTACCAGGCGCGCCTCGAACTGCAGCGGAGCGCCGGCGCGGGTGCGATAGGCTTGTTCCAGCAGCGCAACGAAATCGGGATAGGAATCCGGCAGGCCGGTGCCCTGCCGGGCCATATCGTCGAACAGGCTGAGCAATTCCCGGCTGACATGCCACAAATCGGCGTCGGCAAACCACTTCCGCTCGCGCAGGGCCTGGTAAAGCAGGGCAGCACGACAGCTGTCGGGGAGGATTTCACGCCCCAGCGCCACCTCTCCGGCCCATTCCGTCAGGGTGGTCATGCGCGGCAGCAGCAGGGAGGGCGCGCCCGCCGCCTCGCACAACGCCTCGCCCATCAAATCGACGGCATGAAAATTCGGCAGCAGAATCACCAGGCCGGTCAGCCTGGGCAGCCGCTCCTGTTCCAACTCGACGATTTCCCGCGCGGCGATGCGCAGCAGATTGGGGACGGGAACAGTGTCAACCGGAAATTTCCGCATATAATGAACCGATAGGTGTCCGGGAATACCGGGAACAATGGGAAACAACCTGATTTTATCCCTAAACCGGGTGGCATAATCAACGCATTCACCCAACAATTCCCCTTGCCGGATTTTTTTGGTTAGGATAAAGTTCAAAAATAAATTTCATACCCAGCCCATAAACTGGCAACACGTCTGTCACAACACAAACACAATCGTCAAACTGTCGCAGCGTTTCACCATCTTTTCCGTTGATTCTCTTTGAACTGGAGCAAGAACCCCATGAGCGAGCATATTCATTACGTCACCGACGACACCTTCGAGCCAGAAGTCCTGCAATCCCCGTTGCCCGTGCTGGTTGATTACTGGGCAGACTGGTGCGGCCCGTGCAAGATGATCGCCCCGATTCTCGACGAAATCGCGCAGGAATACGCGGGACGCATCAAAGTCGCCAAGCTCAACATCGACGAAAACCAGGCCACGCCGCCAAAATTCGGCATCCGCGGCATTCCTACCCTGATGATTTTCAAGAATGGCAACATCGAAGCCACCAAAGTCGGCGCCCTCTCCAAGTCCCAGTTGACCGCATTCATTGACAGCAATATCTAAAGCCGATAACCTAGCGCCTGACTGTCCGTTCCTCGGGCTCAGGCGCAAGCTCCTTCCCGCCGCACTCTGAAATTCCAGATCCACCTTTTCTACTGATTCATCCTACCCTACCGCCATGCGCTTATCCGATTTAAAACACCTCCCCGTCACCGAACTGGTGGAAATGGCCATCACCAATGAAATCGAGGGTGCCAGCCGCCTGCGCAAGCAGGATCTGATCTTTGCCTTACTGAAGAATCAGGCCAAGAAGGGCGAAAGCATTTTCGGCGAAGGCACGCTGGAAGTCCTGCCGGACGGTTTCGGCTTCCTCCGCTCTCCTGACACTTCCTACCTGGCCGGACCGGACGACATTTACGTCAGCCCCTCGCAGATTCGTCGCTTCAACCTGCATACCGGCGATTCGATCGAGGGCGAAATCCGCACCCCCAAGGAGGGCGAGCGCTATTTCGCACT
>JAUYEK010000222.1 GCA_030691435.1 Sulfuricella sp.
TACTAAGGCTGCGGAAATTGTCCGCGAGCTTAAATTCATGGAAAAATTGCGCGAGGAAATCAACTACGCGCTGGAGGCTTTGGACGCATAATCCTGAAAATGTTGGGGTGACGAATGAGTGAGAAAATACCGCCACAAAAAGGCACAGGAAGCACAAGTAAACCCTGAGAAAGGGACATGATTTTTTTGTGAATTTTGTGCATCCTTGTGGCCAACGATTCAGCCATGTTGGGTTTCGCAAAATACCGCTCAACCCAACCTACATGACTATCCCTACGCGACCCAATCGGTTTAATAATGGCATTACTTCAAATCGCAGAACCCGGCATGAGTACCGCGCCACACCAGCATCGGCTGGCGGTGGGAATAGACCTGGGGACGACCAATTCCCTGGTGGCAACGGTCAGGAGCAGTATGAGCGTGGTATTGCATGACGAGAATGGCCGTGGATTGCTGCCTTCGGTGGTGCGTTACCATGAGGGCGGCAGTTCCGATGTCGGCTATCCCGCGCAGGCGATGCAAAGCCGGGATCCCCATAACACCATCGTTTCGGTGAAACGCTTCATGGGCAGGGGCCTGCGCGACCTGCCCGATGCCGGCAGCAGGCCATATCAATTAGTCGATGCGCCCGGCATGGTGCAGCTCAAAACCGTGGCCGGCGTGAAAAGCCCGGTTGAAGTGTCTGCCGAGATCCTCAAGGTGCTGCGCGATCGCGCCGAGAAGGCGCTGGGCGGCGATCTGGAGGGGGCGGTGATCACGGTGCCGGCCTATTTTGACGACGCCCAGCGCCAAGCCACCAAGGATGCGGCCCGGCTGGCCGGAATCAACGTGCTGCGCCTCCTGAACGAACCCACCGCAGCGGCAGTCGCCTACGGGCTGGACAATGCGGCTGAAGGCGTTTATGCCGTTTACGACCTGGGCGGCGGCACTTTCGATATTTCCATTCTGCGTTTGTCCAAAGGCGTGTTCGAGGTGCTGGCGACCAACGGCGACTCCGCCCTGGGCGGCGACGATTTCGACCACCGCATCTATTGCTGGATCCTTGAGCAGGCCAAGCTGTCCGGCGTGAAGCCGCAGGATGCGCGCCTGCTCCTGACACATGCGCGTGAAGCCAAGGAAGACCTGACCCTCCATCCCGATGTGCGCATCACCGCGGTGCTGGGTACCGGTGAAATGGTGGATCTCACGCTCACCTCCGAAACTTTCATCGAGATCACCGGCAGCCTGGTCAATAAGACCCTGGCGCCCACCCGAAAAGCGCTGCGCGATGCCGGACTGGAGCCTGAAGACGTGAAGGGAGTGGTGATGGTGGGCGGGGCGACGCGCATGCCCCAGATCCAGCGTGCGGTTGGCCAGTTTTTCCGCCAGGAGCCGCTCAACAATCTCGACCCGGACAAGGTGGTCGCGCTGGGAGCGGCGATCCAGGCCAATGTGCTGGCCGGAAACCGCTCCGACGATGACTGGCTGCTACTCGACGTGATTCCGCTTTCCCTGGGCCTGGAAACCATGGGCGGACTGGTGGAGAAGGTCATACCGCGCAACTCCACCATCCCCGTGGCGCGAGCCCAGGAATTTACTACCTACAAGGACGGTCAGACCGCGATGAGCATCCACGTGGTGCAGGGCGAACGCGAACTGGTGAGCGATTGTCGCTCCCTGGCCAAATTCGAACTGCGCGGCATCCCGCCGATGGTGGCGGGTGGCGCGCGTATCCGTGTCGCCTTTCAGGTGGATGCGGATGGCCTGCTCAGCGTGTCCGCGCGTGAAAAGAGCAGCGGTGTCGAGGCTTCAGTCGTGGTGAAGCCGTCCTATGGCCTCAGCGATGACGAAATCACCCGAATGCTGCTCACTTCACAGGAAAATGCCAAGGACGACATGGCGGCGCGCGCCTTGCGCGAGCAGCAGGTCGAGGCCGGGCGCCTGATCGAGGCGATCGAGTCGGCGCTTACCGAAAACGGCGACAGCCTGCTCAGCGTTGCGGAACGCGCCGAGATCGACGAAGGAATGGCTGCGCTGCGCCGAGCCCTGGAAGGTGTCAACCATCAGCTAATCAAAGAGCAGGTCGAGCGCCTGAACCATATTTCCGAGATGTTTGCCGGACGACGCATGGACCAGAGCGTACATAAGGCACTGACCGGCCATAAAATAGAAGAACTTTGAGACTTGGCCATGCCCCAACTGATTGTGTTACCGAATGAGCAACTTTGCCCCGATGGCGCATTGATCGAGGCGAAGCCCGGCGTATCCATCTGCGATACCCTGCTCGAGCACGGCATCGAAATCGAGCACGCCTGCGAGAAAGCGTGCGCCTGCACCACCTGCCATGTGGTGGTGCGCGAAGGCTACGAATCGCTGGATCCCGCCGAAGAACTGGAAGAGGATATGCTGGACAAGGCCTGGGGGCTGGAACCGGCCTCGCGTCTTTCCTGTCAGGCGATCATCAAGGATAATGACCTGGTGATTGAAATTCCGAAATACACCATCAA
>JAUYEK010000241.1 GCA_030691435.1 Sulfuricella sp.
TTCCGCACCACCGACGTAACCGGCGCGATCGAACTGCCGGCCGGCACGGAAATGGTGATGCCCGGCGACAACATCTCGATCACGGTCGCGCTGATCCAGCCGATCGCGATGGAAGAAGGCCTGCGCTTCGCGATCCGCGAAGGCGGTCGTACCGTCGGCGCCGGCGTCGTGGCAAAGGTTATCGAGTAATTAAACAAGCAGCGGGCCTTGGTCCGTTGCACCGCTCTTTGGATAAAACATGCAAAGTCAAAAAATTCGTATCCGCCTGAAGGCGTTTGATTATCGTCTGATCGATCAGTCTGCGCTGGAAATTGTGGAAACCGCAAAACGTACTGGCGCCGTGGTTAAAGGCCCTGTTCCTTTGCCCACCCGTATCGAGCGTTTTGACATTCTGCGTTCGCCACACGTCAACAAGACCTCGCGTGACCAGCTGGAAATCCGTACTCACCTGCGTCTGATGGACATCATCGACCCTACCGACAAAACGGTAGATGCGCTGATGAAGCTGGATCTGCCGGCTGGTGTGGATGTGGAAATCAAGCTGTAACCTGGTAAAGAAGTAGTAGAGCAGGCAAAATTGATGCGGTTGTTAAAACGGTGTATACTCCACCGTTTTTTTCAAGCGTGCAAGCGTGCATTTTGCACCAAATGGTAATCCGACTTTCAATGCGCTCAAGCGCATGAGAGATCGTTTGCTGTTAAAACCGCCGGTCAATCGTAACCGGCCTTGCAAGAAGGATAATTGTGATGAGCTTAGGACTTGTCGGTCGCAAGATTGGCATGACCCGCGTGTTTACCGAGGACGGAACTTCCGTGCCGGTGACCGTTGTGGACGTGTCCAACAATCGCGTGACCCAGATTAAAACTCCCGCAACAGATGGTTATACCGCTGTTCAAGTTGCATTCGGCACGCGCCGCAAGAACCGCGTCACTCAACCACTGGCTGGGCATTATGCCAAAGCAGGTGTTGAGGCTGGTCGTGTTCTCAGAGAGTTCACGGTTGCTGGCGAAGATGCTGCCAAGATGAGTCTGGGCGGCGCTGTTAGTGTTGACCTGTTTCAGGTCGGTCAAATGGTGGATGTAACCGGTACCACACAAGGTAAAGGTTTCACCGGCGCGATCAAGCGTCACCACTTCAGCTCGAATCGCGCCACTCACGGTAACTCGCGTTCCCATAACAGCGCAGGCTCGATTGGTCAGAACCAGGATCCCGGCCGTGTGTTCCCCGGCAAGCGGATGGCCGGCCACTATGGCGCCGTGAAGCGTACTACGCAAAATCTTGAAATCGTCCGTATCGATACCGAGCGCCAACTGCTCCTGATCAAGGGTGCGGTTCCCGGCTCCAAGGGTGGCGATCTGATTGTGCGCCCGAGCGTAAAGGCAGGTGCATAATGGAATTGAAACTAATCAATGACCAAGGGCAATCGACCGCCAGCGTAACGGCTTCGGATGATTTGTTCGGCCGCGAATTCAATGAAGCGCTGGTTCACCAGGTTGTAACCGCCTACATGGCCAACGCCCGTAGCGGTAACCGCGCCCAGAAAGACCGCAGTGAAGTCTCCCATAGCACCAAAAAACCGTGGCGTCAAAAGGGTACCGGTCGTGCCCGTGCGGGTATGGCATCCAGTCCTTTGTGGCGTGGCGGCGGTCAGATTTTCCCGAACAGGCCTGATGAGAATTTCAGCCAGAAGGTCAACAAAAAGATGTTCCGTGCCGGCATCAGCTCGATTCTTTCCGAGCTGGCGCGACTGGGTCGGCTCTCGGTGATAGAGAGCTTCTCCGTCGATACGCCGAAAACCAAGGCATTGGCGCAAAAGATCAAGAGCATGGGGATGGACAGGGTGCTGATCATCACCGATGAACTTGATGAGAACCTTTACCTGTCTGCCAGGAACCTGCCGCACGTGCTGGTGCTGGAAGCGCATCGCGCTGATCCGGTGAGCATGGTGCACTACCCGAATGTGCTGATGACCCGCAGTGCGGTGAAAAAATTTGAGGAGATGTACGCATGAACGCGCCCAAATTTAATCAGGAACGCCTGATGCAGGTCATTCTGGCTCCCCATATCTCCGAGAAGAGCACCATGATTGCGGACAAGCATGAGCAAGTGGCTTTCCGCGTAGTGACTAACGCCACCAAGCCGGAAATCAAGGCTGCAGTGGAGTTGCTGTTCAAGGTTGAAGTGGACAGTGTCCAGGTGGTGAACGTCAAGGGCAAGGTTAAGCGGTTTGGTAAAATTTCAGGCCGTCGCAAGGACTGGAAAAAAGCCTACGTCGCCCTGAAGCCTGGCCAAGAAATCAATTTCGCAGCGGGCGAGTAGGAGAGCAACGATGGCAATTATCAAAGTTAAACCGACATCTGCGGGCCGGCGCGCTGTAGTAAAAATCGTCACGCCGGAACTGCACAAGGGCAAGCCTCACGCACCGCTGCTGGAAAGCCAGTCACGCAATGCGGGCCGTAACCATCATGGCCGCATTACCGTTCGGCATCAGGGTGGCGGACACAAGCAGCACTACCGTGTGGTTGATTTTAAACGCGACAAGGATGGTATTCCGGCTAAAGTCGAACGTCTGGAATATGATCCGAACCGCACCGCCCATCTGGCCCTGCTGTGCTACGCTGACGGCGAGCGTCGTTATATTATTGCGGCCAAAGGTGTGAGCGTGGGCACGCAGGTGGTGAGCGGCTCGGACTCTCCGATCAAGCCGGGCAACACGCTGCCCCTGCGTAACATTCCGGTGGGCACCATCATTCACTGTATCGAAATGCAACCCGGCAAGGGTGCTCAGATGGCTCGCTCTGCCGGCGCTTCCGTGCAACTGATGGCCCGTGAGGGAGCTTACGCCCAGGTGCGTTTGCGTTCCGGCGAGGTGCGCAAGGTGCATGTAGATTGCAAGGCGACCATCGGTGAAGTCGGTAATTCCGAGCATAACCTGCGTTCCATCGGCAAGGCCGGTGCGATGCGCTGGCGCGGTGTTCGCCCGACAGTCCGCGGCGTTGCCATGAACCCTGTTGACCACCCGCACGGTGGCGGCGAAGGCAAGACTGCTGCAGGTCGTCATCCGGTCAGTCCGTGGGGCACGCCGACCAAGGGCTACCGTACGCGGAGCAACAAGCGCACATCCGGCATGATTGTGAATCGCCGTCCGTCGAATAAGAGGTAACAGATATGGCACGTTCTATTAAAAAAGGTCCATTTGTTGATGCGCACCTGATCACCAAGGTGGATGCCGCACGCGCAACCCATGACAAGCGCCCGATCAAGACCTGGTCGCGTCGCTCCACGGTGATGCCGGATTTCGTTGGTTTGACGATCGCTGTACACAACGGCAAGCTGCATATCCCCGTGTACATTTCGGAGAACATGGTCGGCCACAAGCTGGGTGAATTTTCGCTGACACGTACCTTCAAAGGGCATGCGGCGGATAAGAAAGCCAAGAGATAAGAGAGGCTATGATGAGAGTTAGTGCTGTATTACGCGGTACCAGGCTGTCGGCGCAAAAAGGCCGACTGGTTGCCGATCAGATTCGTGGATTGCCTGTTGACCGCGCGTTGAACATCCTGACCTTCAGCCCGAAGAAGGGTGCGGTGATTATCAAGAAAGTGCTGGAGTCCGCGATTGCCAACGCCGAGCATAATGAGGGTGCTGACATTGATGAACTCAAAGTTGCGACCATACTGGTTGACGAGGGTTCGACGATGAAGCGTTTCCGTGCACGTGCTAAAGGTCGAGGCGCGAGGATTCTCAAGCCTACCTGCCATATCACAGTCACTGTCGGAAACTAAGAGGAAAGAACATGGGACAGAAGATAAATCCAATCGGTTTTCGGCTGAGTGTGCTCAAGAACTGGACGTCGAAGTGGTATGCAAACAGCAAGAATTTTGCAGGTATGCTGGCTGATGACATCAAGGTGCGCGATTTCCTGAAGAAGAAACTGGCGCACGCCTCGGTGGGCAAGATCATTATTGAACGGCCGGCTCGTAACGCCAGAATCTCGATCTACAGTGCCCGTCCGGGTGTGGTGATCGGCAAGAAGGGCGAGGATATCGAAGCATTGAAATCCCAGCTGCAGAAATTGATGGGCGTACCGGTACACCTCAATATCGAGGAAATCCGCAAGCCTGAGATCGATTCGCAATTGATTGCCGAAAATATCGCACAGCAGCTTGAGAAGCGCATTATGTTCCGCCGTGCAATGAAGCGTGCGATGCAGAATGCCATGCGTCTGGGTGCTCAAGGTATCAAAATCGAGAGCGCCGGCCGCCTGAATGGTGCCGAGATCGCACGTACCGAATGGTATCGCGAAGGCCGTGTGCCGCTGCACACCCTGCGCGCTGATATCGACTACGGCACTGCCGAAGCGAAAACGACATACGGTATTATCGGGATCAAAGTCTGGGTCTACAAAGGCGAGACACCGGCCAAGGGCGAGACTCCTGTAGTTGCAGCGGTCGAGCCGGAACGCAAACCAAGAAAGTCGGGAGCAAAACATGCTACAGCCAGCTAGAAGGAAATTCCGCAAGGAGCATAAAGGCCGCAATACCGGCATTGCGACTCGCGGTAACAAGGTCAGCTTCGGCGAATTTGGCCTGAAGGCAATTGGTCGCGGTCGTCTGACGGCTCGCCAGATCGAGGCAGCTCGCCGCGCCATGACGCGTCATATCAAACGGGGTGGCCGGATCTGGATCCGGATATTCCCTGACAAACCGATCTCCCAAAAACCTGCTGAAGTGCGGATGGGTAACGGTAAGGGCAACCCGGAGTACTATGTGGCCGAGATTCAGCCGGGCAAAGTGCTCTATGAAATGGATGGTGTGGAAGAAACACTGGCGCGTGAGGCGTTTCGCCTGGCTGCAGCCAAGTTGCCGATCCAGACCACTTTCGTAACCAGACAGTTAGGTGGTTAATCATGAAAGCCAGCGAATTAAGAGCCAAGTCAACTGAAGAGTTGAGCAAGGAGATGGTGGAACTGCTGCGCGCCCAGTTTGGCTTGCGCATGCAGATTTCCACACAGCAGAGCACCAAAGTGGATCAACTGGGCAAGGTACGCAAGGATATTGCGCGCGTACGCACGCTGATCAGTGAAAAGGCGAGACAAGCATGAGCGAAGATAAAGTTACCCGCACGCTGACCG
This sequence comes from Sulfuricella sp., assembly GCA_030691435.1. GTDB lineage: Bacteria > Pseudomonadota > Gammaproteobacteria > Burkholderiales > Sulfuricellaceae > Sulfuricella. The sequence goes on from JAUYEK010000241.1 coordinate 5,136, forward strand.
GGCGTGTGGTCAGCGACAAGATGGACAAGACCGTGACCGTTCAGGTTGAGCGCAAGGTCAAGCACCCTTTGTACGGCAAAGTGATTAGCCGTTCCAAGAAGTACCACGCCCATGACGAGAGCAATGAGTACCATGAGGGTGATCTGGTGACCATCGAGGAATGTCGCCCAATCGCAAAAACCAAGGCATTTCGTGTGACCGCCCTGGTTGAGAAGAGCCGCTTGGTATAAAGTGCTTGCGTTTCCCTCCGGGAAGCGCTAACATCTCGCTCTTTTTGGGTGAGCGGTCCGAATAATCGGGCCGAAGCCAAAACTGACCGTCGAAGTTCGCTGTGTTGTTTGCAGCTGCCGGGCGGATTAAGTTGGAGAAATAAAATGATACAAATGCAATCTGTGCTGGATGTCGCAGATAATACTGGTGCACGCCGCGTTATGTGCATCAAGGTTCTGGGCGGCTCCAAGCGTCGTTACGCCGCCATCGGCGATGTCATCAAGGTCAGCATCAAGGATGCCGCTCCACGCGGTCGCGTCAAAAAAGGCGATGTCTACAATGCCGTTGTAGTGCGCACTGCCAAGGGTGTGCGCCGTCCTGATGGATCCCTTATCAAATTCGACGGCAATGCCGCCGTTCTGCTGAATAACAAATTAGAACCCATCGGCACTCGTATCTTCGGACCGGTGACTCGCGAACTTCGTACCGAGCGCTTCATGAAGATCGTGTCGCTGGCTCCAGAAGTTCTGTAAGGAGAATCGAGATGCGCAAAATTCGCAAAGGCGACGATGTCGTTGTGATCACCGGCAAAGACAAGGGCAGGCGTGGCCTGGTCCTGCGCATGCTGGACGATGGTCACCTTCTCGTTGAGGGTGTCAACAAGGTCAAGAAGCACATGAAGCCGAACCCAGCTAAGGGCGTGGCCGGTGGCATCGTCGAGAAGGAGATGCCGCTTGATATCTCCAATATCGCGCTGTTTAACCCCGCTACGCAAAAAGCTGACCGGGTTGGCATCAAGGTGCTGGAGGATGGACGTAAAGTCCGCTATTTCAAATCCAACGGCGAAGTGCTGGACGCGTAAGGAATGAACATGGCTCGTTTACAGCAGTACTACAAATATACCGTGGTCAAGCAGATGATGGATCAGTTTGGCTACAAGTCGGTGATGGAAGTGCCGCAAATCGAAAAGATCACGCTCAATATGGGTGTGGGCGAAGCGGTTGCGGACAAGAAGGTGATGGAGCACGCCGTTGGCGACATGAAGAAAATCGCCGGTCAAAAGCCGGTGGTGACGATGTCCCGCAAGTCGATCGCGGGCTTCAAGATTCGTGACAATTACCCGGTTGGCTGCATGGTGACTTTGCGCCGCACTCATATGTATGAGTTCCTGGATCGCCTGGTTTCAGTTGCGATTCCGCGTATTCGTGACTTCCGCGGTATCTCCGGCAAGGCATTTGATGGCCGTGGTAATTACAACATGGGCATCAAAGAGCAGATCATTTTCCCGGAAATTGATTACGACAAAATTGACGCGTTGCGTGGCATGAATATCTCGATCACGACGACCGCCAAGACCGACGAAGAGGCGCGTGCGCTTCTCGCCGCGTTTAAATTCCCCTTCAAGAACTGAGGTTGGCATGGCTAAGTTATCCTTGATTAATCGTGATAAGAAGCGCCGCGAGATAGTGAAGAAATACGCCGCGAAACGTGCGGAACTGACTGCGGCGATGAACAATGTGAAGCTCAGCGATGAAGATCGCTATGCGGCCCGCCTCAAGTTTCAGCAGTTGCCACGCGACTCCAGCCCGGTGCGCTTGCGTAACCGTTGCGCTCTGACTGGACGGCCACGTGGTGTGTTCAGAAAGTTCGGCATGGCGCGTACCAAGGTGCGTGAATATGCAATGCGCGGTGAAATTCCCGGCGTAGTTAAAGCCAGTTGGTAGCGGGAGAATAGTATGAGTATGAGTGATCCGATCGCCGATATGCTGACGCGTATCCGCAATGGTCAAAGTGCCACAAAAGTAAGCGTCAGTATGCCTTCCTCCAAGCTTAAGATAGCAATTGCCAAAGTGCTGAAGGAAGAGGGTTATGTTGACGATTTCGCAGTTCGCGACGAATCCGGCAAGCCTTCGCTGGAAGTGCGCCTGAAATACTATGCAGGCCGTCCGGTGATCGAAAGAATCGATCGTGTAAGCCGCCCTGGACTGCGTATTTATAAAGGCAATGGCGAAATTCCAACAGTCATGAACGGCCTGGGTGTGGCGATTGTTTCCACCTCCAGGGGCGTGATGACTGACCGCAGTGCGCGTGCAGCCGGTATCGGCGGCGAAGTGCTGTGTGTAGTGGCCTAGTGGAATAGTCTGAGCGAGGTAAACAATGTCCAGAATAGCTAAAAATCCGGTGATCGTGCCGGCCGGCGTGGAAGTGACACTAAGCGCCGATGAAATCACAGTGAAGGGGCCTCTCGGCACACTGAAGCAGCGCCAGAACGGCGATGTGTCGGTGGTAAAAAATGGCGACCAGTTGCAGTGCAAGGCGGCTAACGATTCGATGCAGTCCAATGCCATGTCCGGCACCATGCGTGCGCTGCTTGCAAATATGGTTGTTGGCGTGTCGAAAGGTTTCGAGCGGAAGTTGACCCTGGTTGGCGTGGGTTACCGCGCGAATGCCAAGGGCGATGTGCTGGGTCTTTCGTTGGGGTTTTCCCATCCGGTCGACCACAAAATGCCTGAAGGCGTCATCGTTACTACGCCGACCCAGACTGAAATCGTTTTGAAGGGCGCTGACAAGCAGCGCGTTGGTCAGGTTGCCGCAGAAATTCGTGCGTATCGCAGTCCGGAGCCTTACAAGGGCAAGGGTGTGCGTTACTCCGATGAGGTGGTGATCCTGAAAGAGACCAAGAAGAAATAGGGGCAATAGTCATGGATAAGAAACAGTCACGCCTGCGTCGGTCACGCAAAACCCGTGCCAAAATCGCAGAACTGAAGGTGGTGCGTTTGTTGGTACATAGAACTAATTGCCATATTTATGCCCAGATCATTGATGCGAGCGGCGGCAAGGTTTTGGCCAGTGCGTCTACCGTCGAGCCAGAAGTGCGCAAGGATCTGCCGAAAGGTGGCAACAAGGATGCGGCCGCTCTGGTTGGCAAGCGAATCGCTGAAAAAGCAAAAGTCGCTGGCGTAGAAACTGTAGCGTTTGACCGCTCAGGCTTCCACTACCATGGTCGTGTTAAGGCGCTGGCTGAAGCTGCGCGCGAAAACGGTCTGAAATTCTAAGCGGGGTTGATGATGGCTAAATTTGAAAAAAACCAGCAAGAAGATCGCGGTGACGGCCTGCAGGAAAAAATGATTGGCGTCAATCGTGTGACCAAAGTGGTCAAGGGTGGCCGGATCATGGCTTTCGCCGCTTTGACAGTCGTTGGTGATGGTAGCGGTAGTGTGGGCATGGGCAAGGGCAAGTCGCGTGAAGTCCCTGTTGCAGTGACAAAAGCAATGGAAGATGCCCGTCGCAACATGATCAAAGTCAACCTGAAGAAGGGGACTTTGCACCACGCCGTAATCGGACGTCATGGCGCTGCCAAGGTTTACATGCAACCGGCATCCGAAGGTACCGGTATTATTGCCGGTGGTCCAATGCGTGCGATTTTCGAGGTGATGGGCGTGCATAACGTTCTCGCCAAGTGCATCGGCTCGACCAACCCGTACAATATTGTGCGCGCCACCCTCAACGGCTTGAAGCAGATGAATACGCCGTCCGAGATTGCGGCCAAGCGCGGCAAGACTGTCGAAGAGATCATGGGGTAAGTGATGGTAAAGGCAAAAAAATCTACCAAGGTGAAGGTTACTCAGATCAAGAGCGTGATCGGCACC
>JAUYEK010000247.1 GCA_030691435.1 Sulfuricella sp.
CCGAGGGCGGCGCTCCTACAGGCACGAATATTCCAACGGATAATCCGGGATGAATGATCATTCTGCGAGTTGCAAATAAAATTAGGGATGGAGATTTAAGCATGGGATTCAAGTTGCCAGGTTTCAATCTTTTCAAGGGAAAGTCCGGACAGGTTGCGCCGGCTGGAGCAACAACAAAGTTGGGGCTGAATACTACCCTGGTGATGAAAGGGCTCCAGAAGATGGCCGGTGATACGGGGCAGCCCCTGCCGCTGATCGGCGAAAAACCTTTGAAACAGCAGTTGAAGATTCTGGGCGGCGGATGGGCCGTTGCCGTGGTTTTCTCTTTTACTCCGCTGATCTGGTACGGTGTGAACCTGTATACCCTGAAACAGCATACGAGTATTTCGACGGAAATGCAGATGTTGTCGCAACGGATCGCGAAGGGCGCACAGCAGGCGGCGCAAGGCAACCCCATCGCTTTTGCCCAGTTGAAGCAAGCCGACCAGCGCTTTTCTGCGCACCTCAAAAATCTGGTCCAGGGCGGTGCCGGCGTACCCGCCTCGCCGGACGCCGTTCAGCCGGAACTGAAACAGATCAATGCGCTGTGGAGCAAGATGCGCGAGGATATCGGGCGGATTGCTTCGCAGGAAAAAAACCTGATCAATCTGAGCACTAACGTTGCCGGGGTTAACACCAGCAACACGGCCTTGCTCGAACTTACCGAGCTGCTGGCCGGCCAGTTGATTCAGTCTGGCGCGGGTGTGCGGGAAGTTTCCGCCGCCCGGCAGATGGGGATGGTGACCCAGCGGATTGCGAAAAACGCCAACATTCTGCTGTTGTCGGGGAGCGATTCCGATCTTGACGAAGCCTTCCTGCAAGGCCGCAGCCTCGCCATCTTCCGTAACATCCTGGCCGGCCTGGAAGATGGCAGCGGCGGCATGTTGCTGACCCCGGTCAAAGACCCGGTCGCGCGTGACATGCTGGGAGAAATCAACGCACCCTTCAAGGATTTTGCTCTGCATGTTGACCAGATCCTGCAAAATGTTCAGGGACTGGCGGCGGCCAAGGAGGCCCAGCGTTTCCTGTTCAAGGACGGCGACAAGATGCTGGACTTCTCCAACAAGCTGACTGAGGGTTACAATAAAAACGCCAGCAGTGGCTGGCTGGAAGCGTTGCTGACCGCCGTTTTTGCTAGCGCTGCATTGTTGTTCGCCGTGTTGTTCGCCAAGGTGTTGCTGGATGACGCCAAGCGGAAGGCGGCCATCAGCGAGCAGGAAAACAAACGCAACCAGGAGGCGATTCTGCGGCTGCTCAATGAAATGGGCGATCTGGCGGAAGGTGACCTGACCGTGAGGGCGCGAGTGACCGAGGATATCACCGGCGCTATCGCCGACTCGGTCAACTACGCGATCGACGAGTTGCGCTCGCTGGTGGTGGGGGTGAACAAGGCAACAGAGCAAGTGGCGCGGGCTTCCCAGGAAGCGCAGGGCACCTCTGAGCACCTGCTGCAGGCCTCGGAAAGGCAGTCGCGAGAAATCGAGGAAACCAGTACGGCGGTGCGGCAGATGGCAGACTCCATTAACGAGGTGTCGGCCAGCGCCGCCGAGTCGGCGAAAGTGGCGCAGCAATCCCTGCAGGCCGCGGACAAGGGTGCCGTGGCGGTGCAGAACTCGATTGCCGGCATGAACGACATCCGCGGCCAGATCCAGGA
>JAUYEK010000249.1 GCA_030691435.1 Sulfuricella sp.
TCCTGGAGCACAAGGATTACTCCACCGCTATCGACGTGAACCCTAACTACATCACGCCGAAAATGCTTCAGTTCCGCCTGCAGAAGATCATGGACGAGTACGTTGCTGGCGTTGCCACCTACTACACGACCAGTGACAAGATGCTGGCCGTTGCTGAAGAGAAGCTGGGCATGTTGAAGGAAGATGCACAGAAGATGCGTGCGAAAGACCTGCACGAACTGCTGCGCGCTTGGGAAAACTACCATCGCATCCTGACGGCTGAAGCCCACATGAAACACATCCAGTTCCGCGAAGAATCCCGTTACCCGGGTTTCTACTACCGCATGGACAAGAACTTTGTCGATGAGGAAAACTGGAAGTGCTTCGTGAACTCCATCTACGACAAGAACACCAAGACCTGGACCTGCTTCAAGCGCGCCCACGTTGATCTGGTGGACAAGTCAAAACTGTTCAAGGCTGCCGCTCACTAAGGTAGTTACGAATAGTTGTAGCAAACTAAAACCGGGCGCCTCGCGGCGCCCGGTTTTTCATTCTGTAAGACCGTTTGGTATTTACGGACGGCAAGATAAATAGCTTCATGCAACTCTGCTCACAAAGCAGTGTCCAAATTCTTTGATTTTTTGCAGCGCACAATGAGGTAAGAATGATGGAAAATATTGTTGATATCAATGACTCCCCCTTTGTCCCCAGCCCGGTGATACCGACCTCGTACGATGGTTCGAAAGTTATCCAGTTCCGTTGCCATAAGGAAATCGCCTGCTTCAACGCCTGCTGCAAGAATATCGACATCACCCTCACCCCCTACGACATCCTGCGCCTGAAGCGACGGCTGGGCCTGACTTCCGGCGAATTCCTGCTGGGTTTCACCGATCCCTACGAAATGGACAAGGACAGCATCGCCGGCGTCAAATTCAAGCCCGTGGAAGGCGGAACCGCATGCCAGTTCATGACCGACGAGGGCTGCAACGTCTATGAAGACCGCCCCACAGCCTGCCGCTACTACCCCGTAGCACTGGTCTCGATGCGCAAGCAGAACGAGTACACCGACACCCATTCCTATGCCCTGGTTGAAGAAGCGCACTGCCTGGGGCATAAGGAAAACCGTTCCCTGACCATCGACGAGTACCGCCACGAGCAAGGTCTGGAGGACTATGACGAACTGGGCCGCGGCTGGCGCCAACTGATCCTGAAGAAGAAATCTTCCGGCCCGACCGTTGGAACGCCCTCCAAGCGCAGCCTGCAACTGTTCTTCATGGCCTGCTACGATCTCGATCGTTTCCGCGATTTCGTCTTCAGCGATTCATTCAACGAGGTGTACGATCTACCCGATGACCTCAAGAAAACGCTTGCCGAGGACGAGATCGAGCTCATGCAGTTCGGCTTCCGTTTTCTCAGGCAGGTCATGTTCAGCGAAGAAAGCATCGCCGTGAAAGCCGACGCCTTTGACAAACGCCTGGCAAAAAAGCAGGAGCGTGAAGCGGCAGGTCTGACATCCAGCGAACCGGCACCGGCCCCCGACACACCCTACGACCACCCTGAGTGCGGTTGCGACTGAAGTTACCCAGCAAGACCGTAAAACTATTTTTAAACCCGTCATTCCGGGCTTGACCCGGAATCCAGTAGTACGCCTTTGGATTCAAATCGGTTGTTATGGCACACTTATTTATTTGTCGATGACCGACACGTTAAACCTATCGTATCAATTCATTTGACAGAGAATAAAATTTAGTGCAATATTTAGACATATTCTAAATTTAACCCCACCGATAAGGAGAATCATCATGGCAGTTCTCGTAGGAAAACCCGCACCCGATTTCACCGCCGCTGCCGTCATGGGCAACAACAGCATTGAGGGAAGTTTCAACCTCAAAACGTACATCAAGGACAAGTATGCGGTAATCTTTTTCTACCCGCTGGATTTCACCTTCGTCTGCCCGTCCGAACTGATCGCCTTCGACCATCGCCTGAAGGATTTCAAGGATCGCAATGTAGAAGTGATCGGCGTATCGATCGACTCCCAATTCACCCATCTGGCGTGGAAAAACACCCCAGTGAACAATGGCGGCATCGGCCAGGTTCAGTACCCGCTGGTAGCTGACATCAAGCACGCGATCTGCCAAGCCTATGATGTTGAAGCCGGAGCCGGCGTAGCCTTCCGTGGCTCATTCCTGGTCGACAAAAACGGCGTGGTGCGCCACCAAGTCGTGAACGACCTGCCCCTGGGCCGCGACATCGACGAAATGCTGCGCATGGTGGATGCCCTGCAATTCACCGAACAGCACGGCGAAGTCTGCCCGGCAGGCTGGAGCAAAGGCAAGGCCGGCATGAAGGCCAATACTCAAGGCGTGGCCGACTATCTGGCCAAGCACGCTGGCGAGCTGTAATCCGGCAAGCAAACCAAAGTAGAAAATAGAAAAAGGGGGCAATGCCCCCTTTTTCTATTTGTTGTACGCTCTTTAAATTGGCAGAAAAACTGCGCTGGCCACACTCTGGATGGCGCGTACGATGGTGCGATTGGTTTTTTCTGCGAGGATTCTGGCCAGGGTGTCCTGCTGCGCGATCAGCTTGCCGAATTCCCGCTCGAAGCTCATATTACGGTTGGTTGCATCGTTTTCGTTGCTGAGCAGAAACAACTCCCCCCGACTGTCGCGCGAGGCACTCAGCTTCCAGACAGCGATCTCGACATTACGCGCACTATTGTAGAGCTTCTGCGGATCGAGTTCGTCGAGGACATAAAGCTCGGCCTTGTCATTGTACGAGGCCATGATCATGGTCGCCAGGCCCGCGACAAAAGCCAGCACTCTATCCCCCTGATAGTTTTCCTGGAAGGCCAGGTAGAAGCACTCGGCTCCGCGTTTCCCGTTCAGCTCCGGAAAGCGCCAGTCATGTCCTGCATCAAACGCCCGTAACATTGCACTTTCCATGGATGGTTGCCCACCCTTCTTCCATTCGCGAGGGTTTCGCCGATAGAGTTTTTCCATCAGCGTGCGCAGATGGCTGAAGCTCTCCTGCTGGTGAATCTCGGCCACCGTGTCGATGTCAGTTTTTACAAAGGAGGAGATTTTCAGATCGGATGAAGCCGGGGGACGCTTCTTGCCATCTGTCCGGAGCGGTACAGAAGCACAGGCAGAAAGAAAAACAACCAGGAAGGAAAGGAGCAAAGCGGTTTTTGCGTTCATCCTGTGCAGGCGCTGTTTAGGTGAATGCACAGTATAACTGTTTGCCACCCCCGCAGAAAGTTCGCTATCAAAAGATGACGCTATGCATCACCCACAGAAAACCAGGAACTGGCCGGCGGATCAAGCAGCCAATCCGATCATGCCTTTCCCCAGCGCAGCCTCAATGACTCGATCAAAATCACGATAAAATGGCTTATGCAGGAAAAAACAATGACAATTATTTATATCGTTGCAATCGTGGCACATCCCACACAGGGTCTCACATTTGAATATTTTTTTGATCGCTTCCGGGGCATGTGTAGCCAGAATAACCAGCCGGGTATCCGATTTGACGGCCTTGATCTTGCCCACCAGCGAAAACCCGTTGATCAGCGGCGACAGCATATCGACAATCACCAGCGACCAATAATCGGGATTGCTCTGATAGACATGCAACGCCACTGAAGGCTCAGTGAAATATCGTGCACTAACGCCATCCTGATAGGCAAGTATCTCTAAATAAAGGCATGTTGACACATCATCGCTAACAATCATGAAATTCATTTTCTCGCCTCCCACACGCACCCCCATTACCTTGAATGAGTGATTCAAGTCTAACGCCAGATTAAAAAAAACCTATCGGGGGAAAAATAATTGTATGGAGGGCAATACCCTGAATAGTCGATAGGCGGGAATACGATGATTTACTAGTGGAATCCCCTAGCCGGAGAAAGTCAGCTGGAATCAAGCTGATTTATCGTGACTATAAGATAGTATCCGCGCGCCTCATGAAGCTTTTGTGATGCCTTTCCGGCGAAACGACTGGCATCTCATTCTGGATAATGATGCTTGCCGATACTCACGCGCTTCGCTTGCAATCCCTCGGCAGCAGATTCCTCCAGGAACTGAACTTCACTGCCGATTTCGAGCTTGTCGAAATCCGGATGGCTTACGTTATCCCGGCTGAAATAAAGCTCATCGCCATCCGGCGTGCCGATAAAACCAAAACCCTCTACCGGAAATAGCCTGGCTATATACCCATGGCGCGGCGATTCATGAATTTTTGTATCGCCACGCTGGCGCCGCCCATAATCCTCCAGCCGACGCTTTGCCGCATCGAATGTATCTCGCAGCGCCACATAGAGGTCTTCATGGAGGTCGCGATTGACCACCAACTCCGCGCCAGGGACAGAGATATCGAGGCGCACATTAAACAGCTTGCCTTGGTGTTTGTGTTTTCCCGCAAACTCGAGCGAAATTTTGCAGCCCACAATGTGGGAATAGAATAATTCCAGCTTCTCCACCTTCTCCCTGATATGTGTATCCACCGCCTCGGAATGGGGCATGTCGCGAATGACGATTTGAAGTGGGCGTTGCATGGTCATACCTCCTTAATCTTGATGCCTGATATGGGCCTCCCTGAACCGAATGGGAATACCCCTTTTAAATATAGAACATTTCGCGGGAACGATAGGCAAGCTGGCTTTTATGCCTTATCCATCCAGACTTCCAACCCCTGGGCATTGAGTTCGATATCGTTCTCCAGCAACGCGCGGGCCTCATCCGGGGGAAGCCTGCAGCCGTGCGCATCAAGGCATTCCAGCAGGTGGCTCTCCAGTCCTGCCACCAACCGCTGATGGCGCATCGCCCCGGCGTCGCGCACTCCCTCGGCGATGTTCACGAAATCGTCAAGCATGCGGTGAAGGTCATCCGCCAGACGGGGTAACTGTGTCACGCGGCCATAATGGGTCAGGTAAGCTGCGCGTGGATGGTGGGACATGATCAGGTCTATGGAATCATGGGCCGCCTCCGGCTCGAACTGCACGGGAGTGGCCGTAGGAAAGATGAACGCCCGCCCGCCGACATCAAACTCACGGTATGAAATCCCGAAGGTATCGCCGGTAAACATGCCCCCGCTGCGCTCGTCAAAGATACAGAAATGATGGCGGGCATGACCCGGCGTGTCGAGGAACAACAGTTTCCGGCCGTTCAGTTCCAGAGTGAATTCGTGCGGCGCCTCGATCACGCGCTCGGCGGGAACCGGCACGATTTCCCCGTAGGCCCGGCGAAAATTTTCCTCACCGTAAACCGCGACCGAGCCCGCCACCAGCTTTGACGGGTCGATCATGTGGCGCGCCCCGCGCGGATGCACGACCAGCATCGCCTCGGGAAAAAGGCGCATCATCTCGCCCGCGCCGCCCGCGTGATCGAGATGGACATGGGTCACGATCACATAGGCGACATTTTCCGGGCGCAGGTTTTTCCGTCTCATCACCTCCAGCACGCCGGGAACCGAGAAATTCGTCCCGGTGTCGACAAAAGCCGCCTTATCGCCTTCGACCAGCAAGTGGATCGCGGCCAGGCCGGGCCGGATGTAATGGGCGTCAATCGCGGCAATCCCATCAGCGTAATCCTGGTGGTTTTCAGTCATGTTTAGTCGCTCTTCCAAATAACGGTACAATTTAGAGTCTAAAAAGTAAAAATACCATGATCCCAGCCACGATGGCACCCACTATCGAAACCACCCTCACCCTGCCGACACAGGAGGTTTACTACCGCCTCTACCGCATCGACAATTCACCGCCGCGGCGCCTGCTGCTGCTCCACGGCGGCGGCGTGGCGGGCAGGATCACCTGGGGCGGCATTCTCCCCCATTTAAAACACTGGAACGAAATCCTGGTGCCCGACCTGCGCGGCACCGGCAAGACACGCTACCCCGACCACAAGGAACACGGCTTCGAAGCCGAGGAAGTGGTGGGCGACATCACCGCCCTGCTCGATCACCTGGCCTGGAACAAATTCGACCTGGGCGGCTACTCCTACGGCGGGCTGATCGCCATGCTGCTCAAGACCGCCCGCCCGGCGGCAGTGGAAAACACCTACCTGCTCGAACCCTCCCTGCTCGGCAAGATGAATGACGAGGAATCGATCCGCTCGCACGAACTGATCCTGCACGCCGCCAAGCGGCTGCGCGAGCTGGAAAACGTGGGAGAAGGGCTGGAGCTGTTCCTCGACGCAGTCGCACCCAACCGCAGCCGAGGCTCGAAGAACGAGGAAATCATCCGCGAGCGCCTGTCCCACCGCCCGGTCGGGCTGGCCTGCACCATCGAGTGCGTATCCCACGCCGCCAAACGCCTCGACCGTGCTGCCCTGATTGCCTCCCAGGCCAACGTCAGCAGCTTCATCGGCGGCCGCTCCCACCCTGCGGTTTACCAACTCTGCCAGAAGATAGCGGAGGGCAGGAACGACTGGGCCTGCCACCTGATCCCGAATGCCGACCATGCCCTGCCGTTCCAGAAGCCGGAAATCATTGCCGAATTGATGAATGCCAATTTGACACCATATCCTCGCAGCACAGAATAAAGATTGAACACCGCCCTCGCCGAGGCGCTTCTCGCCATCCTGCGCACCCATCCAGACGGCCTCACCGAACACGACCTGATCCGCAAACTGGCCCACGACGACCCCGCCTTCGGCCCCGATGCCTACACCGACGAGCTTTCCCTGTTCCAGTGCCACTTCATCCTGTTCCACCACCTCTACCGCCTGCGCGACGAACTGTGGAATGAACGGCAAGGCGACCTCGCCATCCATTGCCTGAAGATCGTGTTGCACCCCTACCCGGACGGAACCGACCGCCTGCCCGCCACCCCCGATCCGCTGCGGGCCTACTACCTCGACCTTACCCACCTGGAAAAAACCGGCAAGCAGGAAGTCCTGAAAATGCTCGACACCTTCTGGTTGCGCTTCACCCACCTCGGCCACCGCGCCGAAGCTCTCGCCGCGCTGGGGCTCGCCGACCCGGTGGAATACCCGGAGATCAAGCGCCGCTACCGGGAACTGGCGATGGAACACCACCCCGACCGGGGCGGCGAGATGGAGAGACTCCAGGCCATCAACGCCGCCATGGAACTGCTGGAACCGCACCAAGAGTCGAAAATGTAGCCCGGATACAGCGCAGCGGAATCCGGGAACTCCTTACTCAGCACCCTTAACCAGCACTTCCCGATTCCCATTGCTCTGCATCGCCGACACCAGCCCTGTCTTTTCCATCTGCTCGATCAGCCTTGCCGCCCGGTTGTAGCCGATCCTGAGCTGGCGTTGCACCAGAGAGATCGAGGCGCGGCGCGATTTGAGCACCAGCGCCACGGCCTGGTCATATAAAACCGGGCAACCCTTACGGAACTGGCAATTTATGGCATAAACTGCCATACTGTGATTAGTATTCCTTATGGGAGAATTGCCATGTCTATGAACGTATCTTTGCCGCCCGAATTAGAAGCACGTGTCCGCCAGCGCGTTGAATCTGGCATGTATGGCTCCGCAAGCGAGGTAATTCGTGAGGCGTTGCGGCTATTCGAAGCGTATGAGCAGGTTAAAACTGCCAAGCTCGATGGTTTGCGCCAAGATATTGCCAGGGGCTTGAACGACGTAAAAAATGGACGTACAAAAGAGGTTGATTTTGAAAGTCTGAAACAACAAGGTCGTCAGTTACTAAAAACTCGCAAGGCGACCGCCTGATGTCTCGCATCCGCTATACCAATTCGGCAGAAACTGATCTTCTGGAGCTTTGGTTGACTATAGCGGAAGACAATCTGGTTGCAGCAGATGAATCCCTGGATTCCATTCAATCAACTGTTTCACTATTAGCCACTCAGCCTGAGATGGGCAGGGTGCGCCGGAACTGGCGGATGGGTTGCGAAACTTTCCGACTCGTACGCCGTACATCATTTTCTATGTGCCAGATGAAGATGGGTTACTGATTGTTCGGGTGCTGCACCACGCCCGAGACATTGATGCAGAATATTTCTCCTAATGTTTAGCGTGTAGGCTGGGGTGAGCCTGCGAACCCCAGCAAACGTAGCTACTCCGCCCCCTTCACCAGCACTTCCCGATTCCCGTTGCTCTGCATCGCCGAAACCAGCCCCGCCCGCTCCATCTGCTCGATCAGCCGCGCCGCGCGGTTATAGCCGATCCTGAGCTGGCGTTGCACCAGCGAGATGGAGGCGCGGCGCGATTTGAGCACCAGCGCCACGGCCTGGTCGTACATCGGGTCGGCTTCGGCGTCGCCGCCTGCTTCGCCATCTTCACCCTCGCCGGCCACTTCCGGCGCGTCGAGGATGCCTTCGACGTAATCCGGCGCGCCCAGCGCTTTCAGATA
>JAUYEK010000251.1 GCA_030691435.1 Sulfuricella sp.
ACCTCATTCACTGCCGTGCCGCTGATCCGGTCGTAGTAGCGCGCGCGGTAAAGCAAACGGTGGTGGCCCTCATCATCGTTGAAGCCCGCCCGGTCATGCAGGACGTTGTTGCAGATCAGGCCCATACCCGGCTCCAGGCGGCCACGGTAAATATAGGGCAGGTCGCTGTCGAGCAGTTTTTCCAGGAAAGCCACCGCCGCCAGCGTCGCGGCGTCCTGCTTCCACGCGATGCTGCGGGTGCGCGCGGTATAGCGCATGTGCAAATCACCGCTTTCCGGGTGTACTGAAAACACCGGGCCAACCGCATCCGGCCTCGCCACTCCATCCTCCTCGACCCGTGCCGGAATGGTCATGGCATCCGGCTGCATCAGGGCGCGGATAAAATCGGGGTTCTCGTCCCGCATCAGCAGGTAGGCGATCTCATGATCCAGCAGGGCATTTTCGCCGCCTTCCGCCGAACTCTGCACGCAATGTAGCTGCAAGCCCCAAATCTGCCGTTCCGGCGTATTGTAGTAGCCATCGGTGTGCCACTTGATCGGCTTGTCGGAATAGGGAATGAAGGCCTGGCGCGGCGCGCTTTCCACCACCTTGAGCGAAGTCAGGCCATCGTCGTCGGCGAGCATGTTGCAATCCAGGCGCTCCAGGCCATACCGCTTGCCGAGCAGACGCGGGATGTCCTTGTCCGGATCGGTGCCGGTGTTGCCGGCATAGATCGCCATATTGGTTTTCCGGCAGGCCCGCAGGATCGCCTGATATTCAGCCTGTGTCAGGCTGCGCGGGTCGTTGACCTCGACCACGATCTGCTCCAGGCGGGCAGGGTAATTTTCCAGCTTGCGGCTGCGCCATGCCTGATAGGCGCTTTCGTTTTCGAGTAAAAACGGGCTTTGCATGATTCCCCTCAAGTTGACGACGGTTCGCCCTTAGTCGCCAGTTTGGCGTTCTGTTGGTAGACCCGGAAAGCGTACAGCAGATTGACCTCCAACAAGATCATGGAAGTGCCGAACAGCAACGCCGCCGGGTAAATCAGCGGCGGCCACAGCGCGGACAAAACCAGCAGGGGTACCGCTGCGAAATGCAGCCACATCTGCCGGCGCATTCCCGGCTCCGGCATGATCTGCCTCATGTTCGGCACCTTCGTCACGCCCATCAGCAGGCTTTGCAGATGAAACCAGATCAGGAACGGCACGATCTTGTAGAGCATGCCGTTCACCACCGATACCGCGAAACCGGCAATGAACAGGAACGCCAGCGCAAAGTTGTCGCCTTGCATCCGATCCAATGCCGGAATGACCTGCCCGGCAACGCCCAGAACCAGGGCAAGCAGCAGACAAGTCATGCCGAAGCGCCAGAACAGCAGCGTCACGTCCGACTGCTTGCGGCGTCGCTGCAACTGGAGGCGCAAAGTGACAACCGCAAACACCATGAAACCGATTGCCGCAACCGACACCACCGCCAGCATCGCCTGTTCCTGCACCGCATCAGGCAAGTATTGGGCGACCGACCACAGCAGCAAGAGCGCAAATATCGCCGCCGTAAGCCAACGCGTCAGCGGCTTGGGGTAGGAAGGAGTGAGCTGGAACATCGGCACCACCTGGTAGGAGACGCCCACTACCAGCAGCCCGACCCACCCCAGCAGGCCCCAGGTCAGGTGAAGATTGATCAGTCGCACCCGCTCGATCAGCCACCAGTCCCAGCCGTAATTGCTGGCCAGGGTCAGCCCGAGGGCTGCGGTGACCACCAGCGCGCCGACCGCAAAGCGCATCCCAACCACAGTCGGGCTGTCCGGCGGCGCCCGTTTCAGGCTCAGGCCCACGGCGGCGACAAACACTGTAAAACCGCTGCCCAGCAGAAACATTGCGATGCGCATCGGCCAATGCGTGCCGAAGAGAAAACCGCCCGCCAGCAACAGCACGCCCGGCAGCAGCAAAACATGAACGGCGCGCGCCACGCCCACCGGATGGGCAACCGGCGAACCGGCCACTACCGGCAGCATCTGCATCATGGCCCCGACCATCGCCATGCCGAGAAAGCCGAGCGTCATCAAATGCGTCAGCGCCAGCACTGACGGCTGCCAACGGCTGTCCATCAGGGAAGTGCCGTACCACAGCATGAGCAGCGCGGCCAGCAGGCCGAACAGCGGCGCGCTCAGGAAAAAGCGGAACGGCACCAGGATCGGCGGCGCCTGGCTGAAGGAGAGGCCGGGTTGCAAGCTCATTGAGTCAGGCCGTATGGCGCAGCCGCCGCATCCCCCTTGCGCCAGATCAGAATCTCATGATGGTCTTCCGATTTGGTTTCGGCCAGATGGTTAAAGCCCCGTTTCGACAGCAGCGGGTACAGCAAACAGGGCTCCCGGTGATGAATCATGCGCACGCGCTCGCCCGGTTGCAGCGTCGCGATAGCATCCAGCACCCTTTCCAGCGGTTCGGGCGGCTCCAGCCCGCGGACATCCAATACACACTCTTGACTCATCGCTGTCCCGCCCGCTACGCGCCTGCAGCGCGCATCTGTTGCAGCACCTCTTCCATTTCGCCCGCCAGTGTCTGGTCGACCATGCGATAGAGCATCTGCTCTTCCTTCATGTTGTGCTGCTGCATCATCACCAGCAGCGTCTCCGCCTGCCCCAGAAATTCTTCCCGGTCCTGTTGCTTCACCGCATCGGCCATGGCATCGAATAATTCGCGCATCTGGACGTGCTCCATCCGCATCACCTGGGTCGGCCCCATGCTCATGCCGGTGCGCTGCTCGAAAGCGGGAAACAACACTTCCTCCTCCATCTTGAAATGCCGGTGCATGGAATCGAGAAAGACCTGCAAATCGGCAGCGATCGTGCCCCAATCCTGGCCCGAAGCGGCCGCTTCCGCCTGCGCGAATAATTCGTCGCAGCGATGGTGATCGCTGGTCATATAACTGCTGATGGTGTCCATGAAAATCCTGTGTACCGAAATCTAATGTTGAAAAAATGGGGGGATTATACCGGGCCGGAGACAACAAAGGGCCATGTCCTCACAGATAAACCCATGCCGCCATTGAATAAAATCCCCGCTTCAAATCAGGGTGAAAACCCGCGACAGGAGGCACCCTTATTCTTGTTTAAGCGCTTCTCCCAATCCTTGACCTAGATCAAGGTTGGTTTCTCCCGTATCCACTAAATTGCAGCCTGCATCATCAAGGATAGCAGAGCCATCTTCGTTCCAAGCAGAGTAACAGAGCAAAGCAGCCTCCAGCCTGAAGGGGGCTATGTAACATTAGAAGCAAAAAGAAAGTTTCTGGGGTTTAGATTAATTTTAGGGAGGTAAACATGAGCCAAGCATTTACCAAGTCAATGGCGAGAAACATTTTTTTCGGGGGAACAACGTTTTTTTTCCTGCTCCTCGTCGCCCTGACTTTCGACACTATGCAGGTCCTGCCGAAACGTGACCACCGGGAAAACATCACTCCCGCAGTGGAAAACGGCAAGATGATATGGGAAAAGAA
>JAUYEK010000263.1 GCA_030691435.1 Sulfuricella sp.
GCTTCAAGAGCAAGAGCGACGTGATGGTGCTGGACCCCAGTTCGGAGTTCTTTAAATACTTGAAGTCTTCGGGCAAATAGCCGGTTGCGCCGTGGAGACAAGCCTGCTGGCGGCGCTGGCGCTGATGCTCGTGCTGGAAGGGGTTTTGCCTTTTCTGGCGCCGACACTTTGGCGTGAAACTTTTCGCAAAATGACTGAAATGTCCGACGGGCAGTTGCGCTTCGTCGGGCTGACTTCGATGTTGGGCGGATTGCTGCTGCTATATCTGATGAATTGATCATGCATAACTGGTTACTTCCCGAATATATCGAGGACATGCTGCCGGCCCAGGCGCTGCGTTTTGAACGGGTGCGGCGGCAGTTGCTCGACTGGTTTCATGGCTGCGGCTACCAGTTGGTGGTTCCGCCGCTGCTGGAATATCTGCCTTCCCTGCTTTCCGGCACGGGCCGCGACATGGACCTCAAGACCTTCAAGGTGGTGGACCAGCTTTCCGGCCACCTGATGGGGCTGCGCGCCGATATCACGCCGCAGGCAGCGCGCATCGATGCCCACCTGTTGAATCGCCAGGGCGTGGTCAGGCTGTGCTATGCGGGCAGCGTGCTGCACGCACTGCCAGATGGCCAGATGCAGACCCGCGAACCGTTGCAGATCGGCGCCGAGTTGTTCGGCCACGGCGGTATCGAAAGCGACGTGGAAATCCAGTTGCTGATGATCAAGGCACTGCAACTTGCCGGGGTCGGATCGGTGCAACTCGATCTCGGCCATGTGGCGATTTTTCACAGCCTGGTCGAGCGCGCAGCGGTTTCCCCGGAGCTGGAGATGGAGTTGTTTCAGGCCATGCAGGGCAAGGACATTCCAGGGCTTGTCGAGCTGACCGCTTCCCTGGATCAGGTTTCCAGGGAGGCGCTGCGATTGTTGCCCCAGCTGTATGGCGGCGTTGAAGCACTGGAAGCCGCGCGGCGGCATCTGCCCGACCACCCGGAAATCGGCAAGGCGCTGGACGATCTTCGCACCATCGGAAGCCAGGTGCAGGGTAGTGCCCGCCATCTATGTTTCGACCTGGCCGAGTTGCGTGGCTACCATTACCACAGCGGGGTGGTGTTCGCGGCGTATGCCTCAGGCTGGGCCAACGCAGTCGCTCTGGGCGGACGCTACGACAAAGTGGGCAAGACCTTCGGACGTTCCCGACCGGCAACCGGTTTTAGCATGGATTTGCGCGCCGTGCTCGGCGCGCAGCCGACGCCTCCGTTGCCCAAGGCGATTCTTGCGCCCTATGTCCAGGATCCCGATTTACAGGCTAAAATCACGCTTTTGCGCGTTCAGGGTGAAGTGGTGGTGGTGGATTTGCCTGGGCACGAGATAAGCAGGGAAGAGTTGAATTACGACCGCGTTCTGGTGCAGGGCGATGTTGGCTGGGCCGTAGTCAAAGTTTAAATAAAAATTCGTTGAAGGATAGAATAAGCATGGCAAAGAATGTAGTAGTAATCGGCACCCAGTGGGGAGATGAAGGCAAGGGCAAAATTGTCGACTGGTTGACCGACCACGCCCAGGGCGTGGTGCGTTTTCAGGGCGGGCACAATGCGGGCCACACCCTGGTGATCGACGGCAAGAAAACCGTGCTGCATCTGATTCCGTCCGGCATCCTGCGCGA
>JAUYEK010000267.1 GCA_030691435.1 Sulfuricella sp.
GACCAACCATCGGTCGGGCCTTTACCGGCATCCGACAGATCCTGCGAGTAGGGCGGCAGTTCAACAGAGAATGACTTCTTCGGGTCGATACGGCCTTCCTTGCGGTCGAACTTCCAGTAGGTCACGCCGCCGCGGTATTCCTCGTTGAAACGCTCGAGCGGGACGAACTTCTTGTTCGCCAGCGGAGTGGCGTACTGGGCAGCTTCGATCACGTAGTCGGTGTTCGGGGTCACGAAAGCGCCGCCGTGCTCCGATTTGTAGATCGGGTTAACCACGATCTGCTTGGTTTCGAAGTCGCGCAGGTCGATCACCGCCATGCGGGGATTAGCCTTGTCGTTGATGAACAGGAACTGGCCGTCATACTTGCCGTTGGTTTCAGAAATCGCCGGATGGTGGGTATCGCCCCAGGTGATCTGCTTGCCGTCGATGTTGCCGCCGGCCAGCACTTTCTTCGAGCTCTCGTCGAAGCCATAACCCTGCCATGGTTCCGGCGTGAACACACCGATGTATTTCAGGATGCGCATGGACGGAATGCCGTACACGATCACCTGGCCAGACTGACCACCCGAACTGAAGGCGATGAAGTCATCGCGCTTGCCGGTCGGAACATAGGTTTTGGACGCGGCCAGCAAATCCTGCTGCGACAAGCCGCGACGCTTCATTACGTCCTGCAGCGATTCCGCCGACCAGGCACTGGACACTGCGGCAAAACCCATCCCCGCCGCTAATGCCAGCGTGGCTGTTTGCTTAGTGAAGAGCTTCATAAACGCCTCCTATTATTAAAACCATGTAAAGGGAAAACCTGCACCTACCCCATGCCAACCAAAATCCAAGGTGTGCGATTTGACACACACATGTTCGTTTATAGCACAGCTTTTATCTTTGACCTAGATCAAGTCGCAAATTTTTTTCTGCATCCATCCCGGCAAACCACGCCAAAACATCCTCTTTTCCGATCAATCAGGACAATCTTGTCCCAATGGTGTGCAATATAGCACTATCTTCTACAATTGATCCAGATCAACTAAAAAATATTTTTTCTCCTGTTACCGGACAACAGCCCAGACCCGGGCCACCCCCCAGCCGCAAAACTCCCCCAGCCACCAGCGGCGCCCCCCCGACATCGCGCAACAGCCAGGCCGAAGTCGCCAAACCATGCGCCAGATCGTTCGCCACGACAGCGGCCAGGTGCAGGGCTGCGGTCACCCCGACCGCGCTGTCAACCGTGGTCGTCACCACGCATTCCACATCCGCCTCACGCGCCCGGCGCGCCAGCGCCAGTGCGGACACCAGTCCGCCCAGCACCATCGGCTTCAACACCACGCGCCGCACCGGCGGCTGACTGAACACCGCATCCGCGCCGATGATCCGCAAGGAATCATCCGCCGCCAGAGGGAAAGGAACTTTAGCCTGCAAACGAAACCATCCCGCCCTATCCGGGTTGGTCAAAGGATCCTCGACCGATTCCACCGGCAGACCGGCCAATGCACCGAGGAAATCACCCGCCTCCCGCTCGTTCCACGCGCAGTTCGCGTCCAGCCGCAAGGAAATGCCCGCCGGCAGGCAACGCGCCAGATCATGCAACAAGGGGATTTCCTCATGCCCTGCCGCCAGCCCCACCTTCAGCTTGAGCACTGAATAGCCTTCGGCCACCGCAGCCAGCGCACGCTTAACCACCTGACTATCCACGCCGCCAAGCACGGCATTCACCTTGACGGCGGCGGATGAACGCGGGTTAAGCCAGCGCGCCAGCGGAAGCCCGGCTTGCTGCGCCAGCAAGTCGAGCAAAGCCGTTTCCAGACCGCAACAGGCCGCAGGCGCTCCGGCTGCGTTAACGTAAAACTCGCGAAGCGAGACCTCGTCCCTCTCTCCCTCTGGGAGAGAGCTAGGAGAGAGGGAAGCGGTTATCCTGCCGAGCGCCACTTCCAGTGTCAGGCCAGGTAGAGTCGCAGCCCAACCCGACAAACAAGCGACAGCACTGTCCATGCTCTCGGTACCGGCTTGCGGCAGCGGAGCACAATCGCCGTAACCGATCAGGCCCGCGTCGGTCACCAGCCTGACCAGCCAGCCTTCGCGCACGACGAATCCACCGCGCGCACTGACCCACGGCTGGCGCAGCGGCAAGCGATAGGGAGCGAAAGTGCAGTGGATAAGGCGCAGCATATTATCAAAAACCCATGGATTTCACTGTAGGAGCGGCCTTGGCCGCGATTGGCGGCTATCGCGGCCAATGCCGCTCCTACAGGGGTGTCACGATTTTCACGAAACCTATTATGGACAATCGGGGTTTACAGGAGAGGATCGAGTATCTTTTGCAGGAGCGCTGGCGTCATGATTCCGCGCTTGGCGGCAACGATGTTGCCTTGGCGGTCAAGCACGATGGTAAAGGGCAGGCCTGCGATCTTGTTGCCCAGGGCGCGCAACAGGGCAATGCCCTGGTCCTTGCCAGCCATCGCTACGGTATAGTTGATGCCATAGGCCTTGCCAAAGTCACGCACCGAGTCGGCATTGTCCTCAACCGCTGCACCCATGAACACGATGCCGCGCGGGCCATACTTTTCCTGGGCCTCGATCAAGTGCGGTATCTCCGTGCGGCAAGGCCCGCACCAGGTCGCCCAGAAGTTCAACACCACCAGCTTCCCCTTCAGTTCCGCCAGCGGCACCGGCTTGCCGTCGAAATCGGCCAGCGTGGCGGCAAACACCGGGTCGGCGGAGGGCATGGATTCCATTTCGGCGGCAACGGACGCGCCGACCATCAGAGCCGCGCCAGCCATAAGAACCAAGCCCAGCGCAAACAAACAAATTAGTCTAGTCATCCCGGATTGTCCATTGGAATGCCCATGCATGTAGGAGCGCCGCCCCCGGCGCAAATGCGGTCGCAAATCGCGGCGAGGGCGCCGCTCCCACAGCGGTATTTTAGCTCTAATGAATAATCTGGTGTCATAGCAATATCCCAATGCTTAACAGAATCCCGAAACCCAACTGCAGTTGCGCCGTCTGCGCCAGGATGAGGTTGAATACCGGCCCCGGCTGCTCACGCCGGAAACGCCGCCACAGTGACCACGCCAGAGGCAGCGACAACAGCGGCAGCCCGATTTTCCACCCGGAATGGCTCAAATAGGCCAACAGCGGCAGCAGCAAATAGGGCGCAAACAGCAGCAGCGCATATTCTGCCTGGCTGCCGCCGCGTCCAATTCGCACTGCCAGGGTGTTTTTGCCTGCCTTCCGGTCACCGTCGAAATCCCGGTAATTGTTCACCGCAATGACGGCAGCGGCTAACAAACCGACCATGGATGCAGCGACGAAAACACTCCAGCCCAGACTAAGGGTTTGCAGATAATAGCTGCCCATCACCGCCCCCAAGCCGAAGAACAGCCAGACGAACAGCTCCCCCAGGGCGCTGTAGGCAATCGGGCGCGGCCCGCCGGTATAGGCCCAGCCGGCGGCAACGGAGCAAAGCCCGAGCAGCAAGATCGGCCAGCCGCCATGCCATACCAGGTAAATCCCGAGCAGCACAGCCAGGCCGAAGCAGGTGAAAGCAGCGCGCCGCACGACGGCGGGAGCGAGCCAGCCCGAGGCGGTGGCGCGAGCCGGGCCAATGCGCTCAGCGCCGTCCGCGCCGCGCTCGAAGTCGCTGACATCGTTATGTAAATTAGTACCGATCTGGATCAGCATCGCCGCCACCAGCGCCACCAGCAGGGGCAGCCATAGCACAGCGCCAGTTTCAGCATAGGCCATGCTGCTGCCGACCATCACCGGCGTAAGCGAAACGCTCAGGGTCTTGGGGCGGATCGCCAGCCACCAGGCGTGAAGTGCTGAGTCAGGCAGGGTGGGCACAGCTTTATCGCGCCCAAGCGGACAGGCAATCAACCGCGTGGGCACAGAACCGTGCCCACCCTACCTGACTGTGGTAATAAAGCTTCATGGTCTACGCGGGAACTTGCTAAAATCGGGCGGACGCTTCTCCAGCCAGGCATCGCGTCCTTCCTGGCCTTCCGGGGTCATGTAGAACAGTGCCGTGGCGTTGCCGGCCAACTCCTGAATGCCTGCCAGGCCGTCGGTATCCGCATTGAATGCCGACTTCAACACCCTTAGCGCGGTGGGCGAGAGTTGCAGCATCTCCCGGCACCATTTGACGGTTTCGCTTTCCAGCTCGGCCAGCGGCACCACCGCGTTGACCAGCCCCATCGCCAGCGCCTCCCGAGCATCGTACTGGCGGCACAGGAACCAGATTTCCTTGGCCTTTTTGATGCCCACCGTGCGCGCCAGCAGGCCCGCGCCGAAGCCGGCATCGAAGCAGCCGACGCGCGGCCCGGTCTGGCCGAAGCGGGCATTGTCGGCGGCGATGGTCAGGTCGCAGATCAAATGCAGCACGTGCCCGCCGCCAATGGCATAGCCCGCCACCATTGCCACCACGGGCTTGGGCAGGCCGCGAATCTGGCGCTGCAAATCCAGCACATTCAGATAGGGCACGCCCTGGTCGTCGTGGTAGCCGCCGTCGTCGCCGCGCACTTTCTGGTCGCCGCCGGAGCAAAACGCCTGGTCACCGGCCCCGGTCAGGATAATGGCGCCGACAGATGGATCCATGTGCGCCCGGTGAAAAGCCTCCATCAACTCCCGCACGGTTAGAGGCCGAAATGCGTTGCGCACTTCGGGGCGATTGATGGCAATCCTGGCGATACCCTCGGCCTGGTGGTAGAGAATGTCGTCGAAAGTGCCGACAGATTTCCAGTCCATGTTTCGATTCGGTTTGATTGGCAAAAGACGGTCACAAGTATATGCGGGCGGATTTAAATTCACAAACCATCATCGGTTTCAAGGCCACGCTACTATCCTAATTGCGCGGCCATTGAACCGGGTATACAATTGTTTCAGAATTTAGATCAAGTAAATCGCCGTTACAAAAAAACCACAATCCCCGCCCCGGAGAACAAGAATGCTTAGTAAACTGAACGTCGGCCCACGCCTGATTTTTCTGGTCGTCCTGATGGCGATTTTCATGGTCAGCATCGGCATCATCGGCCTGCGTGCGACTTCGACTGTGGTCAGCAGCCTGGAAACGGTATATGCGGATCGGACCGTTCCCCTGGCCGATCTCGGCAAGGTGGCGCGATTAATCAATTCCGACATCGATCAGATCCTGCGCGCGTTACAGCACAACCCCAACTACGAGGTCGCCAAACTGCACGACCACCCGGTCTCCGCGCATATCAATCGCATCGAAGCCAACGAGGCCGAAACAGACAAAACCTGGGAAAAGTACATGGCGACTTACCTCACCCCGGAAGAAAAACAGCTGGCGGAAGACTTCATGCAAAAACGCAAGGTGTTCCTTGCAGAAACCTTGCTGCCGACAGTGCAGGCCCTTAAAAACAACGATTTCTCCTTCGACACCACCAACCGCTTCCTGAAAGGCTCCAGCACCAATTTAAAAGATATGAGCGAGGCACTGCAGGCACTGACAGCCCTGCAAATACGGGTCGCCAAAGAAGAGTTCGATCAGGCTGAAACCAACTACACTACGGCGCGCGCCATCTCGATCGGCGCCATCGTCGGCGGCGTGGCACTCGGGCTGTTCCTGGCCTGGTGGATCATCCGCTCGATCACCGGCCCTCTCAACCAGATGCGCGCCACCATCACCGAAGTCGAGAAAAACGGCGACTTCACCCGGCGCATCCCGGTCGACACCGAAGACGAAGTCGGGCAAACCGCCAAGTCCTTCAACCAGCTCATGGCCGCTTTGCAGCAGACCCTCGGCCAGGTGCTCGACAACGTGGCCAAGGTCTCGGACGCGGCGCTGAGCCTGTCGTCCTCATCCGGCCAGGTCGCCACCAGCTCCTCGTCCCAGAGCGAGGCGACCTCCTCGATGGCGGCCGCAGTCGAGGAAATGACCGTCAGCATCAATCACGTTTCCGACAGTGCGCGCGAAGCCGTGGAGATTTCCCGCAAGTCGGGCAAACTCTCTACCGAGGGCGGCGAAATTATCAGCAAGGCCGCCGCGGAAATGTCGCAAATCGCAGAAACCGTGCGTCACACCGCGCAGGCCATCGAGGAGCTGGATCAGCACTCGAACCAGATATCCTCTATCGTCAAGGTCATCAAGGAGGTCGCCGACCAGACCAATCTGCTCGCTCTCAACGCGGCGATCGAGGCCGCCCGCGCCGGTGAGCAAGGCCGGGGTTTTGCGGTGGTGGCCGACGAGGTGCGCA
>JAUYEK010000269.1 GCA_030691435.1 Sulfuricella sp.
TCCTGCTCGTTGAGCCAGTTGCGGAAATCGCCGACGTTGTCCGACAGGCGGCTGCGCCAGGCGCTGTAGGCTTCGAAGTGCGCGACCAGATCATCGTGTGCCATGCTTCCCCCGGGGGATGGTTTATTCAGGTGGGTAAAACTTTATCACAAAACACAACACATCAACGTGACTTATCAATATTTTAAGGCGCGTATTGAACGTCACTTAGTTCATATAGTTAGCGGATTCAGGCGTGAGCACATGAGCGACAAAAGCGTTTGATGAATGACCGGATTTCTGTATTAAAATACCCCATTCTTGACCAGTGAATCGACATGCCCCTCAACAAGAATATCCACAATGTTGTAGTTTGGCGCCTTGCCCTGGCCTGGGTAATCTTGTCCATCGTGCTGGGCGGCATCGTTTTTTATCTGGAAACCGAGTCCGCCGACGATCGCATCCTGAATCTGGCCGTGGTGGAAACCGAATCATTCACCAGCGAGAACCTGTATCGCCTCAACCAGCCCGACCCCGACCTGAGCGGCCTGCGCCAGAAGACCGCGGAATTCCTGAAAAGCCACTTCGTCATCGTCGAGCTATACAACCGCGACAAGAAAACAATCCTCGAGGAAACCGATTCCGGTAAGGATGCGGTCGAGGAGGAGTTGAAGAAGAACCCCCATTCCTTCCCGCTCGCCGATGCCGCTTACTACCGCAAGCTGCTTATCGGGGAGAATGTGTTCCTGCAGGTACTGCTGCCGCTAAAGGAGAAAAATGGCACCCTTGCCGGCTACTTCGAGGGGGTTTACCAGGTTGATGCAGAAACGCTGAAAGGCATCCGGAAGGACGTGGTGCGCGCCCTGATCCTGGTGGTCGTCATCGTTCTGGCAACTACCCTGGTGCTCTACCCGATCATCATTTCGCTCAACAGAGGCCTGGTGCATCTCTCCCGCGACCTGCTCAAAGGCAATATCGAACTGATGGAGGTCCTGGGCAACGCCGTCGCCAAGCGCGATTCGGATACCAGCGTACACAATTACCGCGTCACCATTTACGCCATCCGGCTGGCGGAGGCCGTCAAGTTGTCCGGCACCCAGTTGCGTCATCTGATCGCGGGCGCATTCCTGCACGATGTGGGCAAGATCGGCACCAGCGACAACATCCTGCTCAAGCCCGGCAGACTGACCGAGGAGGAGTTCGCCATCATGCGCACCCACGTTTCACTGGGCGTGGACATCCTGGCCAAATCCGACTGGCTGCTGGAAGCGCGCGACGTGGTCGAATTCCACCACGAGAAATTCGACGGCAGCGGTTACCTGAAAGGCCTGAAGGGAGAAGCCATCCCCCTGAATGCCCGGATCTTTGCCATTGTGGATGTTTTCGACGCGCTTATCTCCGTGCGCCCGTACAAAAAAGCGTTTTCTTTCGATGAGGCCATGCGCATTCTGCAAGAGGGCCGCGGCAGCCATTTCGATCCGCGCCTGCTGGATGCGTTTGCCAGGATTGCGTCAGAACTCTACACCACGATCAACGGCCAGGAAGACCTGGCGGTAGAAGAGATGATGATGGCCCTGGTCACCCGGCACTTTTTCAGCGGCTAGCAAACAGCTGCAGCCCGCGTAGGGCGCAATCGTTATTGCGCCGAATGAAAACATCCGGTGCAATGCGCTTCGCTTATGGGCACCCTACATCGTTACGCTTTACGCGAGTTGAGCATCACTTCTGGCAGCCAGGGCAGTAGAAAGTGGAGCGCTGCCCCTGCCGCAACTGGCGTATTGTCGCGCCGCAACGCAAACAGGGCTGGCCGGCGCGGCCATAGACGCCGTATTGCTGCTGGAAATAGCCGGGGTTGCCGGCGCTGTTGACGAAATCGCGCAGGGAGCTGCCGCCCGCGGCGATGGCCAGATTCAGGATGTCCTTCACTTGCGCCGCCAGTCGGGTGCAGCGCTCTTTGCCCAGCCTTCCGGCCGCGGTTTTCGGGTTGATGCCGGCGGAAAACAGCGCTTCGTTGGCGTAGATGTTGCCGACGCCGACGATGATGTGGCCGTCCATCAGGAACTGCTTGATTGGGATCCGGCGGCCGCGCGACACCCGGTACAGGAAATCGCCGTCGAAATCTGACGTCAGCGGCTCGACGCCGAGGCTGGCCAGCAGTGGGTGGCTCTCCGGCGGCGCCGTCGTCCACAGCACTGCCCCGAAGCGGCGCGGGTCGCGCAGCCGCATGCACTGGCCGCTTTCCAGCACCAGATCGAAGTGGTCGTGCTTCTCC
>JAUYEK010000276.1 GCA_030691435.1 Sulfuricella sp.
CGTGCAGAATCGGGCGGTCGGCGTTGTAGGCGAAGCTGACGTGCTCGAACTGTACTTCACCGCCCAGCACGGCCAGCGTGCGCGCATCCGGCGCATCTTCAACTTCTTTCGGACGATGCAGCAAGGTAAACATGCGCTCCACGTCGGTCATGGACTGCTTGATCTCGCGGTACATCACCCCGAGAAAGCTCAAAGGCTGGAACATCTGCAACAGAAAAGCGTTGACCATGACCAGATCGCCCAGCGTCAGCGTGCCTTCCACCACGCCGTTCGCCGCGCGCAGCACCATCAGCGTGACACCGATGGCGATGGTGCCGGCCTGTGCCGCATTCAGCAGGCCGAGCGAACGCTGGGATTGCAAGGCCACCCGCTCCCATTCCGCCAGGCTGGTGTCGTAGCGCGCAGCCTCGTAGCGCTCGTTGCCGAAGTACTTCACCGTTTCATAGTTCAACAGGCTGTCGATGGCGCGGCCATAGGCTTCGGAATCCAGCGCGTTGGCGCGGCGCACAAACTGCGTGCGCCAGTCGGTGATGGTCACGGTAAAGCCGATATACGCCGCCAGCGTCACCAGCGTAATCAGCCCGAACACCCAGTCCAGCTTGACGAACAGGATCACCGCCACCATCAGGATTTCCAGCACGGTAGGCGTGATGCGGAACAGTAAATAGCCCACCAGGCTGGAGATGGCCTTGGTGCCGCGCTCGATGTCGCGGGTGATGCCGCCGGTCTGGCGCTCCAGATGAAAGCGCAGCGACAGCGCATGCAAGTGCTGGAACACCGCCATACTCACCCGGCGCATGGCGCGTTGCGTCACCTTGCCGAACACCACATCGCGCAGGTCGGCAAAAGTGGTGCTGGCAAAGCGCAACAGGCCATAAGTGATGATCAGCGCCAGCGGCAAAACCAGATCGGCGCGCGATTTGTCCAGCGCATCGATGATCTCCTTCAATACCAGCGGCACCATCACCGCAGCCAGCTTTGCGCCGATCAACAAGGCCAGCGCCAGCAATACCCGCCCACGAAACTCCCACAGATAGGGGAACAGACGGCCGATCGAACTCAGATTGGTTTCGCCGGGTTGGGGCGTTGTGCCGGAATGGGAGTGCTCGGATAGGGACATCAGTCAGTTGGAATCTCGGTTAGTGAACTTTGTTACTGTTATCAAGCCGGTCATTATTTCACACCGCGCAAAATCTGCTCAACTTTGCTTTACCTAGCCGCCACAGGGGTTAATAATTCAAGCAAGATCGCAAATAAAGGAGCCTCGACATGAGTCACAAGCATAGCAGCCTGCTGCGCGCCATCTTCCATGATCCGGTCAGCGGCAACATTCACTGGCGCGAAATCGAATCTCTGCTGCATCACCTGGGCGCCAGCGTCACCTCGGCGCATGGCGCACGCTTCCACGTGACGCTCAACAGCTTCGACGTTTTCCTGCACCACCCCCACCAAAGCAATGTCTGCGACAAGCTGCTAATCAAGCAGCTGCGCGAATTCCTTGCCCGAGCAGGGGTCACGCCTTCCAGTTACGAGAACGGCGAATAACCCCGGCGATAAACCCTTATCTGGATGCTGCTATATTTAAGCGAGTGGTCTATTTTCGAGAGTGACGATGAGCGGCTTGATTCGCAAATATGCCGCCTGGCTGTGGCGGCGCTGTTGGCGGCGGTTCTGCCCGTCATGGCGGGCGACAATAAACAGGAGGGCAGGGACATGATATTGACATCCACGGTGTTTTTTCAGGGCGGCATGATCTCGCCGCGCTATACCTGCGATGGGTCGGATGTCTCTCCGCCGCTGGCCTGGTCCGGATTGCCAGCCGGAACAAAGAGCCTGGCGCTGATCGTGGATGATCCCGATGCGCCCGATCCGGCTGCTCCAAAAATGACCTGGGTGCACTGGGTGCTGTATAACCTGCCGCCCATTGCGGGGGAGTTGCCTGAGGGTATTCCGGCAAAGGCGCTGCCGCCGGGGACGTTGCAGGGGGTGAACGACTGGCAGCGCACGGGTTATGGGGGGCCGTGCCCGCCTGTGGGGCGCCACCGCTATTTTTACAAGCTGTATGCGCTGGATGCTGTTCTGCCGGATTTGGGCGGACCGGCCAAAGCGGTGTTGGAAAAGGCCATGCAGGGGCATGTTCTCGGTCATGCGGAGTTGATGGGGCAATACCAGCGTAGCCGGTAACCTTATTTGGCGTTGCGCTCCAGCGTGATGCCGATCAGTTCGATGATGACGCCCAAGACGAGCAACAGGGCACCCTGCCAGATTTCCGGGGCGAGAAACATCAGGATTGCGCCCAGTGCCACCATGACTGATGCGCCGGTTCGCCGGATGCGTTTGTTCTTGATCATGTCGAACCGCCTTCTGCTGTTTTTAAAAGTATAGAGGCTGCGCAAAGGGTGCGTGCGTTTTCAAGGAAAAAATCAGGGGGAGCATCGGAATCTCTCACGCGGAGACGCGGAGAATCATCGTTCGCGATTGATGCGGTTCCTTCGTCACCGCATCCTGCGACCGCTTTGTTTTTCCTCCGCGTCGCCGTGTGAAAGTCTTTTTGGGGTCGGCTTGGTCAGGATTTTAGTCTTTTAGAAGCATACATAGTTCTAGTTAGGACAAAAATCAACCTGGGACTGAACTCGTCTTGGGGCGGCAACACGGATTGAATTTTTCTGTATCACTGAAGTCTATAATTGTATAAATCCGGATTATCCATTGGAATGTTCGTGCCTGTAGGAGCGCCGCCCCCGGCGCGAATGCGGTCGCAAATCGCGGCGAGGGCGCCGCTCC
>JAUYEK010000288.1 GCA_030691435.1 Sulfuricella sp.
CGCGCAAGCGCAGCACGAAGTAGCGCCCGTCCCTCGGGGCGGGCGAGGATTGAAACGCTCTGGATTTTGGTCTGCCGCTTCTGATTTCCGGTAGCGCCCGTCCCTCGGGGCGGGCGAGGATTGAAACTCTGTGTTGCGGTAATAAAACCGCACACTATGTGGTAGCGCCTGCCCCTCGGGGTGGGCGAGGATTGAAACCGGGTTGAATTGTTCGAAGGCTCAACGGTAGAAATGTACAATGCCGCGAACGTCTATCTGGCCTCAAAAAGTTGCGCCTACCTTTCGAGGTGGCAGGAACTGAACCCATGGCGTAGGATATAATGTTTGCATGAAAATCCTCGCTCTCGACACTTCTACCGAGCTTTGTTCCGTCGCCTTGTGGCTGGATGGCGAAATGCTCGTGCGCGAGGAGCTGGCCGGACAGCGCCACTCCGAGCTGCTGCTGCCGATGGTGCAGGAATTGCTCTCTGAGGCGGGGTTGGATTTAAAGGTGCTGGATGGCATCGCTTTTGGCGAGGGGCCAGGGTCCTTCACCGGCCTGCGCATCGGTTGCGGCGTGGCGCAGGGCTTGGCATTCGGCGCGAATTTGCCGGTGGCGGGGGTGTGTACTCTGCTGGCGCTGGCCGAAGCTTCGGGTGCAGGCCGCGTGATCGCCTGCCTGGATGCGCGCATGGGCGAGGTTTACCATGGCGTGTATGAAAAAATCGCAGGCGAGTGGCATACCGTGAATGCGCCCGGATTGAGTCCGCCGCAGCAGGCGCCGGACGTCGCAGGTGAACACTGGGTTGGCTGTGGTAATGGCTTTGCGGCTCATGGCGAGATATTGCGCAGCCGTTATGCCGGGCAGCTTGTCGAAGTGATGCCCGATGTCTTGCCCCATGCGGCGAAGATCGTCGTGCTGGGCGCCGCGCAGTTCAAAAGCGGCTTGGGCATGGATGCGGCTGAAGCTGCGCCGTTGTATATCCGTAATAAAGTCGCGTTGAAAACGAGCGAGCGATGAGCGCCCAGTTGCAGGAAATTGTCTCTATCCGCCCCATGTGCCTGGAGGATGTCGAGGCGGTGGTTGCCATCGAATACGAGATTTATCCTTTTCCGTGGACCTATGGCAACTTCCGCGACTCGCTCAATGCCGGTTACAGTTGCTGGGTGTACGAACTCAGCGGGTTCGTGATCGGCTACAGCGTGATGATGGTGGCCGTGGGCGAAGCGCATTTGCTCAACCTGGGTATTGCACCGGATTGGCAGGGCAGGGGGCTGGGACGGCGATTCCTTCACCAGTTGATCGATCGGGCGCGCGATTATCATGCCGAAACCCTGTTGCTGGAGGTGCGTCCTTCCAATAATGCGGCGCGCCAACTATACCTGAGCACCGGTTTCTCGGAAATCGCCGTGCGCAAAAAATACTACTCGGCCGAAGACGGGCGCGAGGATGCAGTTCTGATGGAGCTGTCGTTATGACGGGCAGGCGCGAGATCTATCTTCAGGAAATGGGATTGGGGCCGGTGTGGCGTGCTCGCGGGGTGCAGGCTGATGCGCCTGATCTGGTCGATGCAGGAGCCATGGATAGTGCCGAGCTTAAAGCCGCAGTGGCAGGTTGCACCGCCTGCGAACTCCACAAAACCCGCACCCAGGCCGTATTCGGCGTCGGCGACGAAAATGCCGACTGGCTGTTTATCGGCGAGGCGCCCGGCGCGGAAGAGGATGCACAGGGAGAACCCTTCGTCGGCCAAGCCGGCAAGCTGCTCGACAATATGCTGAAAAGCATCGGACTGAAGCGGGGCGATAACGTGTATATCACCAACGTGGTGAAGTCGCACCCGCCCAACAACCGCAACCCGCTCCCCAACGAGATCGCCGCCTGCATACCCTACCTGCGGCGCCAGATCGATCTGATCCAGCCGAAGCTGATCGTGACTCTGGGTAAAATCGCCTCCGAAGCGCTGCTCGGGCGCGAGGCGACAATCGCCAGCCTGCGCGGCAAGGTGCACGCCTACCAAGGCATCCCGCTGATCGTGACCTATCATCCCGCTTATTTGCTGCGCACCCTGCAAGACAAGGCCAGGGCGTGGGAAGATTTGTGCCTGGCGAAACAGACCATGCAGGACTTGTGTTCCAAAGAACCGGCTACACTATAAGCAGTGTTGTTTACTCAGGAGGTCGTTATGCGTAACTGGCTAGTATTTGTGTTGCTGCTGCTGTCCATGTCCTTGAGCGGCTGCGGCTACAACACGCTGCAATCCACCGACGAGCAGATCAAGGCGAGTTGGTCCGAGGTGCTCAACCAGTACCAGCGCCGGGCCGATCTGGTGCCCAACCTGGTGAATGTGGTCAAGGGCTATGCCGCGCACGAGAAAGAGGTGCTGACGCAGGTCACCGAGGCGCGCGCCAGGGTGGGTTCGATTCAGGCGACCCCCGAGCTGATCAACGACGAGCAGGCTTTCGCCAAGTTCCAGCAGGTGCAGGCCCAGATGACCAGCGCGCTTTCGCGCCTGTTGGCGGTGTCGGAGCGTTACCCGCAGCTCAAGGCCGATGGCGTGTTCCGCGACTTGCAGGCGCAGCTCGAGGGCACGGAAAACCGCATCACCGTCGCGCGCAACCGCTATATCAAGGCGGTGCAGGAGTACAACGTGACGGTGCGCTCCTTCCCCAGCAATCTCACGGCGATGATGTTCGGCTTCAAGACCAAGCCCAACTTCAGCGTGGAAAATGAGAAAGAAATTTCCACCGCGCCCAAGGTGGATTTTGGTGCCGCGCCTGCCAAGTAAGAGCTTGCCCGTGAATTATTCGCGGACAAGCGCTAAGGGCGGGCTGAACAACTCCAACGCTCCCTCCCCCTTGATGGGGGAGGGCTGGGGAGAGGGTGGGAAATCAATGCGTTGCTACCCCTCTCCCCAACCCTCTCCCACAGGGGGAGAGGGGGCTTATCAGGGCTTCGCTAAACAACGGGCTTGGCTGACCAGCCTGATCGCCGTCCTGTGGCTGTTTTGCGCACCATGGGCGGCGGCGGAAGTGGCGGCGCCGCCCATCAAGGCGCGCGTCACCGACCTGACCGGGACCCTTCAGCCCGGCCAGCAGGCAGCGCTGGAGCAAACCCTGCAAGCCTTTGAAAACAGCAAAGGCAGCCAGCTCGCCGTTCTGATCGTTCCCACCACCCAGCCTGAAACCATCGAGCAATACGCCATCCGCGTGGCCGATGCCTGGAAGCTCGGGCGCAAGGGCGTAGACGATGGCGTGCTGCTCCTGGTCGCCAGGAACGACCGCAAGCTGCGCATCGAGGTGGGCTACGGCCTGGAAGGCGCGATTCCCGATGCGGTGGCGAAGCGCATCGTCAGCGAAGTCATCGCGCCCCATTTCAAGCAGGAGGACTACTTCGGCGGCATCCGGGCCGGGGTCGATCGCATTATCAGGGTGATCGAAGGCGAGCCATTGCCGGAGAAGAAACCGTCGCGGTCGAAAGACGGGGGCGGCTTCAGCGGCGATTGGCTGGCCATCGGTTTCGTGCTTGCAGTCGTTTTGGGTGGCGCGATGCGCGCCCTGCTCGGCCCGTTTGTCGGCGGGCTTGTTGCCGGTTCGGTCGCAGTTGTCGTCGCCTGGCTATTGTTCGCCTCGCTGGTGATGGCGCTGGTTGCCGGCTTGTTCGTTTTCATCTTTACTCTCCTCGGCCACCATGGTGGCGGGGGTTGGTCCAGCGGCGGCGGGGGCTGGTCGGGTGGAAGCGGTGGGGGCTTTAGCGGCGGAGGCGGCGGTTTTGGCGGAGGCGGAGCCTCGGGAAATTGGTGAAAACATGAACATCAGACGGCTTGCCAGGCATTTGTTGACTACCCCATGGCGGATCAGGCGGGTATTTCCTCGGCACACGATGCGAGCCATAGAAGCGGCGATCAGGGAATCCGAAACGGCCCATTACGGCGAGATTCGCTTCGCCGTCGAGGCGGCACTCGATCCCATGGCGCTGCTGCAGGGCCGCAGTGCCCGCGAGCGCGCCGTGGAGGTGTTTTCGCAGCTACGGGTGTGGGATACCGAGCGCAATAACGGCGTGCTGATTTATCTTCTGCTCGCCGACCGCCGCGTGGAAATTGTCGCCGACAGAGGCATCAATCGGGATGTCGGGCAGCCGGGCTGGGAAGCGATTTGCCGGGAGATGGAGCGTTCGTTCCGTCAGGAGCGTTTCGAGCAGGGCGTGGTGGAGGGGATTCGCGCAGTGGCCAGCCATCTGGTCAGGCATTATCCGGCGAGCGGGGCCAACGAGAACGAACTGCCGGACAAGCCGGTCATTCTGTAAAATTCAACCCAGATTGTCCATTGGAATGCACGTGCATGTAGGAGCGCCGCCCCCGGCGCGAATGCGACCGCAAATCGCGGCCAACTCCCATCCCCATCCTAACCTTCCCCTTGAAGGGGAAGGGACGATCGCCCTCTCCCCCTTTGGGGGAGAGTTGGAGAGAGGGCTGGCGCCGCTCCTACATCCATCTGATGCAACGGGGCTACCTGCTAGGCGGGCAGTTCCAGCGGGCTTACGGCAGCGCGTTGGTTGGTCAGCGCGACTTCAATCTGCAGCCGGGCGAGTAGTTCCAGCACCCGGTCGCGTTCCTGGATCAGATCCTGGGCCAGGACTCGGGCCTGCTCCATTTGGCCGGTATCGCGCAGCAGTATGATGTCCATGCCAAGATCATGCACGCGCTCGTGCAGCGCTTCAATCTGTTTGAATTCCGGCAGATTTTTGTAATATTTCATGCCGGTGCCGTAGTACCAGCGGCCGAAGCGGCAGCGATGATGGCTGACCAGTTCGATCAGCGTGCCGGCCGGTTCCTTCTCCAATGCGTGCAGGACACGCGCGACCCAGCGCTTGTGGTCGATGCCGACCGTCAACAGCGGGTATTCCTCCCGGTTCCAGTGCAGCGGGGCGTTATCCCGCCAAGCCTGGGCAGGCTGGAATTGCCGCACCCATTCGGGCAGGCTGTCGCCGGGCATGGGTCGGGCGATGCCGTAGCCCTGCGCCAGATCGCAGCCGAGGCGCATCAGCATGACGCCTTGCTCGACAGTTTCCACGCCTTCGGCGATTGCGGTGCGCTGGAAGGCGGTGGTCAGTCCGATTACGCCCTCGACGATGGCCAGGGCTTCCGGATCATCCAGCATGTCGCGGATGAAGCTCTGGTCGATTTTCAGCGTGTCGGCGGGCAGACGCTTGAGGTAGGACAGCGAGGAATAGCCGGTGCCGAAGTCGTCCAGTGCGAAGTTGACGCCCAGGCGGCGGCAGGCTTCGATGAGTTCCTGGGCATGTTCCATGTCGGCAAGAGCAGTGGTTTCCAGGATTTCCAGTTCCAGCCAGGAGGGTGGGACATCCGGGTATTCGGCTAGAATGAGCTCCAGCCGTTTCATGAAATCGGCCTGCTGCAGGTGGCGAATGGCGATGTTCACGCTCACCGGCAGGGTCAGGCCGGCAGCCGCCCATTGTCCCATTTGCCTGAGCGTTTCCCTCAACACCCAATCGCCGATGTCGATGATCAGGTCGCTTTCTTCA
>JAUYEK010000292.1 GCA_030691435.1 Sulfuricella sp.
CGAATCGGGCGAACCGATCTTCATCGAGGCGCGCGCCACCCTGCTGGCCACCGGCGGCGCCGGGCGCATTTTCAGCGCCACCACCAACGCTCTCATCAATACCGGCGATGGCCTCGGCATGGCGTTGCGCGCCGGCATTCCGCTCGAGGACATGGAGTTCTGGCAGTTCCACCCGACGGGTATTGCCGGGGCCGGCGTGCTGGTGACGGAAGGCGTGCGCGGCGAGGGCGGTTATCTCGTCAACAAGAATGGCGAGCGTTTCATGGAGCGCTACGCGCCCAACGCCAAGGATCTCGCCAGCCGCGATGTGGTGTCCCGTGCCATAGCCGTGGAAATTCACGAAGGGCGCGGCTGCGGCAAGGATGGCGATTACGTCGAGCTGAAGTTCGATCATCTCGGTTTGGAGGTGATTCAGCACCGCCTGCCGGGCATCCGCGACCTTTCCATCAAGTTCGCCCATGTCGATCCGATCGAGGCGCCGATCCCCGTGGTGCCGACGGTGCATTACATGATGGGCGGTATTCCCACCAATCTGCAGGGCCGGGTGGTAATGCCGACCGGCACCGGCTCCGAGGAAGTTGTGCCCGGCCTCTACGCCATCGGCGAATGCGCCTGCGTTTCGGTGCATGGCGCCAATCGCCTCGGCAGCAATTCGTTGCTCGACCTGATCGTGTTCGGTCGTGCTGCCGGCAATCATGTGATCGAATACCTCGGGGAAAATCCTTCTTCACGGCCCGTGCCGGATGCCGCCCTGAGCCGTCCGATGGCGCGCCTGGCGCGTTGGGACGGCAAGCGCGACGGCATCACCGTGGACGAGCTGCGCGAGCAGATGCGCCGCGTCATGCAAAAGCACTGCGGCGTATTCCGCACCGAGCAGGTGTTGCAGGAAGGGCTGCGGGAAATGCAGGAAATTGCCGCGCGCCTGCCGGATGTGGCGCTGCGCGACCACAGCAAAATCTACAATACCGGCCGGATAGAGGCGCTGGAGCTGGAAAACCTGATGGCCGTCGCGCTGGCGACCATGACATCCGCCGCCGCCCGCCAGGAAAGCCGTGGCGCCCATGCGCGCGACGATTGGCCGCAACGCGACGACGACAACTGGCTGAAACATACGCTGTATTTCAGCGAAGGACACCGGCTGGATTACAAGCCAGTACGGCTGAAACCGTTGACGGTTGAGCCTTTCAAGCCGAAGGCTAGGGTTTATTGAGTACGAGGTGAGGGGGTAGGCGTGAGGGGTGAGGCGGATAATGCGCCGGGCTTCTCCTCACGTCTCACCCCTTACCCCTCACGGGAGAATTAAATGCGTTTCTCGATCTACCGCTATAACCCGGAAACCGATTCCAAGCCTCACATGCAGGACTATGAGCTGGATATCGATGCCGGCAACATGATGTTGCTCGACGCCATCCTGCTGCTCAAGGCGCAGGACGAAACCCTGAGCGTGCGCCGCTCCTGCCGCGAAGGGGTGTGCGGCTCGGACGCCATGAACATCAACGGGCGCAACGGGCTCGCCTGCGTCACGCCGCTGTCCGGGCTCAAGCAGCCGGTCGAGTTGCGCCCCTTGCCCGGCCTGCCGGTGGTGCGCGATCTGGTAGTGGACTTGAGCCAGTTTTACAAACAATACCGCTCGATCAAGCCTTATCTCATCAACAACGAGCCGGAGCCGGAAATCGAGCGTCTGCAATCACCCGAAGACAGGGAAAAGCTGGACGGTCTGTACGAGTGCATCCTGTGCGCATGTTGCTCCACTGCCTGCCCGTCGTTCTGGTGGAACCCGGATAAATTCGTCGGCCCGGCCGGATTGTTGCAGGCTTATCGATTTATCGCCGACACGCGCGACCAGGCGACCAACGAGCGCCTGGACAACCTGGAAGATCCCTACCGGTTGTTTCGCTGCCACAGTATTATGAATTGCGTGGATGTCTGCCCGAAAGGCTTGAATCCGACCAGGGCGATCGGCAAGATCAAGGAAATGCTGGTCAAGAGAGCAGTGTAAATCGAAGTCCTGAGTCCTGAGTTCGAGGAGTGAAAACAGATGTTGCCTGGAGACGACATAAGAGAAAAAACCGCCGCTCAACTCAGCACTCAGGACTCGGTACTCAGCACTGAGCCGCCCTTGGGGCGGCTGCGCTGGGACTGCCGGCGCGGTATGCTGGAACTGGATATGATTCTGGCGCGATTCATGGAGCAAAATTTCGAGCGGCTTACGCCGCAGGAAGTGGACGTATTCAAGGGGCTGCTGGCTCATTCCGACCCGGATTTATGGGCGCTGATTCAGGGCGGCGGAACCTGTGGGGATGCTGAAATAAAAACGGTGCTGCAGTTACTACGCCAATATTGATCGAAGGAAATACACGCCATGGGCAATCGCAAAGCTTATATCAGGATCGAAGGCGGAGAAGAGATCGAGTTGCCGGTGCTTTCCGGCACCATGGGCGCCGACGTGATCGACATCCGCAACCTGGGGAAGCACGGGCTTTTTACTTATGACCCCGGCTACGTGTCCACCGCGAGTTGCAGTTCGAAAATCACCTTCATCGACGGCGACGAAGGCGTCCTGCTGCATCGCGGCTACCCCATCGAACAATTGGCCGAGCACGCGGACTTCATCGAAGTCTGCCACCTGCTTTATTACGGCGAATTGCCCACCATGGCGCAAAAGCAGGAATTCGATTTCGTCATCCGCCATCACACTATGGTAAACGATCAGGTCACCAGCTTCTTCAAGGGCTTCCGCCGCGATGCCCACCCGATGGCGGTGATGGTGAGCGTGGTGGGCGCACTATCCGCTTTCTACCAGGATTCCGGCGACGTGACCGACCCGCTCCACCGGGAGATTTCCGCCCACCGCCTGATCGCCAAGGTGCCGACCATCGCGGCCATGAGCTTCAAGTACAACACGGGGATGCCCTTCGCCTACCCCAAAAACTCGCTCTCCTACGCGGCGAATTTTTTGCACATGATGTTCTCCACGCCGTGCGAGGAATATGTGCCCAACCCGGTCATGGTGCGGGCCCTGGACAGGATATTTATCCTCCACGCCGACCACGAACAGAATGCCTCCACCTCGACCGTGCGCCTCGCCGGTTCCAGCGGCACCAACCCCTTCGCCTGCATCGCCGCCGGCATCGCTTCCCTGTGGGGGCCGGCCCACGGTGGCGCCAACGAGGCGGTGCTGAAGATGCTGGAGGAAATCGGCGACGTTGCCCATATCCCGAAATTCATCGAACGCGCCAAGGACAAGAAAAATCCCTTCCGCCTGATGGGCTTCGGCCACCGGGTATACAAGAACTTCGACCCGCGCGCCAACCTGATGCGCCAAACCTGCCACAAAGTGCTGAACGAACTCGGCGCCCACGACGACCGTCTGTTCCAGATTGCGCTCGAACTGGAACGCATTGCCCTGGAAGATAAATATTTCATCGAGAAGAAGCTCTATCCAAACGTGGATTTTTATTCGGGCATCGTGCTGCGCGCCATCGGCATCCCGACCAACATGTTCACCGCGATTTTCGCCATCTCCCGCACCATCGGCTGGATTACCCAATGGGATGAAATGATTTCCGACCCCGAGCAGAAAATCGGTCGCCCCCGCCAGCTTTTCACGGGGCCGGAGAAAAGAGATTTTGTGCCTATTTCTCTGCGCGAATAACCGACAAAGCGGGTGAGGAATGCAGGAGCGCCGCCCCCGGCGCGAATGCGACCGCAAATCGCGGCGAGGGCGCCGCTCCTACAGCGGTGTTTTGGCTCTAATGGATTATCTGGGTTAAAGGTGCCATCTTGACCGGAGGAACGAAAATCATGTCCGTAACCTATGATGTGGCGGTAATCGGCGCCGGCCCGGCCGGCTATGTCGCGGCGATCCGCTGCGCCCAATTGGGGCTGAACACGGCGTGCATCGACGACTGGGAAGACGGGGAGGGCAGGCCCAGACTCGGCGGCACCTGCCTCAATGCCGGCTGCATTCCCTCCAAGGCGCTGCTCGAATCCTCGGAGAACTATGAGCGCATCCAGCACAATTTTCCCGCTCACGGCATCACGGTCGACGGGCTGAAGCTGGACATCGCCACCATGCTGGGACGCAAGGGAAAGATCGTGAATACCCTGACCGATGGCATTTCCATGCTGTTCAGGAAAAACAAGGTCACTTCGATCCATGGCCGGGCCCGGTTTGTCGGCGGCGGAGCCCCGTGGAAACTCGAAGTGGCCGGGCGGGGCGCGGATGTGCAACAGATCGAGGCCCGGCATGTGATTGTCGCCACCGGCTCAACCTCTCGCCAACTGCCGCAGGTGCCGGTGGACAATGACCGGGTGGTGGACAATGTCGGCGCGCTCGATTTCAAGGAGGTGCCAAAACGGCTCGGCGTCATCGGCGCCGGCGTGATCGGCGTGGAACTGGGCAGCGTA
Source organism: Sulfuricella sp. (assembly GCA_030691435.1). Classification (GTDB taxonomy): domain Bacteria; phylum Pseudomonadota; class Gammaproteobacteria; order Burkholderiales; family Sulfuricellaceae; genus Sulfuricella. The sequence goes on from JAUYEK010000292.1 coordinate 4,411, forward strand.
TGGCGGCGGCTCGGGTCGAGCGTCACCCTGTTCCAGGCGCATGAGATATTTCTCCCCAATGCGGATGAGCAGATTGCCGCCGAAGCCCTGCGCATTTTTACCCGGCAGGGATTGATGTTCAAACAGAGCGTCAAGTTTTCATCTATCAAGGTAGGCAAGAAAGACGTT
>JAUYEK010000300.1 GCA_030691435.1 Sulfuricella sp.
CCCCCTCCTAAGGGGTAGGTCGGACGTTCGATTCGTCTCTGGGGCACCACTTCAACCTGGTTACCCGAAGCCTGTTGCAGTTACTTCGAGGGTTTGCTCTGCGGCACGGAGGGTGCGGGAAGAGTTCCGCTTGGTTTGATCGCCGTCCGTGGCCTGTCGGAAGGAAATGCACTGGTAGGCGGCGCCTTGGCAGTAGGCGTTTCTTTCTTCACTTCTTCTGATTCGACAGCTTTACCCGCCTCTTTCGACTTTTCGCTCTTCTTCCTGGTTACGGCGGCAGGCTTCTTTTCCTCTGGCTTTTTATACCGGCAGGCGTGCTCGAATTTTTGTTCGCCTTCAGTATCGGGAATCACGTAATTCGGCTTGCCGTAGTAACTGGCGGTAATGGTTGTAATCTCGCTGCCATCCTCAGCGTAATACACCTTCATTAGCAGATCGGCAGTGCGGGCGTTGCAATTGTAGCGCATCAGGGACTTTACCGACTTGAAATAGAAATCGCCTGGACGCGCTTGCTCCAGCGCAGAGTAGATTTCCCGATCCCAGGCCGTCACGATATTCCCCTGACGCAGAAAACTGGCCAGGTCGATCTCGGCACGCATTTTTTCGTTGGATATCACCGACGACCACATCGCCGCCTCGGTTCCAGGCGGGAAAATCAAAAACGCTGCCGTCAGCACAAAACGCAATGGTGTTTTCATCCCGGATTATCCATTGGAATGTTCGTGCCTGTAGGAGCGCCGCCCTCGGCGCGAATGCGACCGCGAATCGCGGCGAGGGCGCCGCTCCCACAGCGGTGTTTTGGCTCTAATGGATTATCTGGGTTCATGCATCTCTTCAATATGATCATATCCTGCGGACAAGGATATTTTTATTCTTATGGCGCGCCAGACAACCTGACGCATATCAATTCAGCCGAACGTTCTATTTATATCGGCCATAACTGGAATAAGTTTAATTCTACCGAAAAAAAGCTTAGCAATTAAGGCTTTGTCAATGACGTAAACATACACGTCAGTTGCAATTAATTCACACTTTACAGAGGATGGATGCGCATTGGCGACTAAGCCCATGATGTCAGTATGTATTTACATAATATACTGATTTTAAACATTTAATGTTTAGTTGAATTTTTGAGCTTTGCAACAAAACCCCTTTCCCGCAAGGCAGTTATGGATGATCAGGACAAGTTATCCACAATGTTACCCACAGTAAATGTGTAAAAGCCGCAACAAGCCATCCTCTATCCATCCGCTGCTTTTTTTGGTAACTTCATAATCATGAATTATTGCAGCCATTGCGGCGCCAAAGTAGAGCTGAAAACCCCGCCCGGAGACCACCTGCCACGCCACATGTGCGGCATCTGCGGCGCCATCCATTACGAAAATCCGAAAATGGTGGTCGGCGCGATCCCCGAATGGGGGGACAAGATTCTGTTGTGCCGCCGCGCCATCGAACCGCGCTACGGGCTGTGGACCTTGCCGGCGGGGTTCATGGAAAACAACGAAACCACGGCCCAGGCAGCGGCGCGAGAAACCGCCGAGGAGGCGTGCGCCCGGGTAAAAATCGTCGCCCTCTACGCGCTCTACAATCTGCCGCACATCAGCCAGGTACATCTGTTCTTCCGCAGCCGCCTGCTCGACCTCGACTTCAAGCCAGGCAGCGAAAGCCTGGAAGTGGCGCTGTTCAGCGAAGCCGCCATCCCCTGGGAGGAACTGGCCTTTTCCAGCGTCCGCAATACCCTGCGACATTTCTTCGAAGACCGGCGCAAGGGTGAATTCGCCCTGCACTTCGGCGACATCACCCGGCCTCTGGACGAGAAAAAGGGCGCTGATCAAAACCAGCGCCCTTTACCATTGCCTCCTCTCCCGCTTGCGGGAGAGGATTGAGGAGAGGGTAACCGCCTCAGGCCATAACCCAAGGGTAGCTAACTCCCCGCCATCGCCAGCAACAGGCCATTAAGACGCTGCACGAAGGCTGCAGGATCGTCCAGCTGACCGCCCTCGGCCAGCAAGGCCTGGTCGAACAGGATATGGCTCCAGTCGCCGAAGCGCTCGCTTCCCGCCTCGCCTTTGAGCTTCTGCACCAGCGGATGGTGCGGATTGATCTCCAGGATCGGCTGGGTCTGTGGCGCTTCCTGCCCCATGGATTTCAGCATCCTGGCCAGATTTCCGCCCAAGTCGTGGGCATCGGCCACCAGGCAGGCCGGTGAGTTGGTCAGGCGGTGGGTAACGCGCACTTCCTTGACCTTGTCGCCGAGCACTTCCTTGACCTGTTCGATCAGCTCCTTGAACTCGCCCGCTTCCTTTTCCTGCTCCTGCTTCTCGGCCTCATCTTCCAGCTTGCCCAGGTCGAGTTCACCCTTCGCCACCGACTGCAGAGGCTTGCCGTCGAACTCGGTGAGGTGCGACAGCATCCACTCGTCCACCCGCTCCGAAAGCAGCAGCACTTCGATGCCCTTTTTCCGGAAAATTTCCAGGTGAGGGCTGTTCTTCGCAGCGGCAAAGCTGTCGGCGGTCACATAGTAAATCTTGTCCTGACCTTCCTTCATGCGGCCGATATAGTCGGCAAAGGATGCGCTCTGCTCGGCGGTATCGGCATGGGTCGAGGCAAAGCGCAGCAGCTTGGCGATGCGCTCCTTGTTGGCGTGATCCTCGCCGACGCCTTCCTTGATCGCCTTGCCGAACTCGCCCCAGAACTTGGCGTATTTCTCCTGGTCGTTCTCCGCCAAGTCGTCGAGCAGGCCGAGCACCTTCTTCACCGAACCGGCGCGAATACTGTCGATATCCTTGCTGTGCTGGAGGATTTCGCGCGAGACGTTGAGCGGCAGGTCATTGGAGTCGATCACCCCGCGCACGAAGCGCAGGTAGCGCGGCATCAGCTGCTCGGCGTCGTCCATGATGAACACCCGACGCACGTACAACTTGATGCCGTGACGTACCTCGCGGTCCCACAGGTCGAACGGGGCGCGTGCCGGGATGTAGAGCAGCTGGGTGTACTCCTGCTTGCCCTCGACCTTGCTGTGGGTATAGGCCAGCGGCGGCTCGAAATCATGCGCCACATGCTTGTAGAACTCTTCGTATTCCTCGGCAGTCACTTCGCTCTTCGGTCTTGCCCACAACGCACTGGCGCGGTTCACCGTTTCATCCTCTTCGGTGATGCGGTTTTCCTGCTTGTCGGCATCCCACTCTTCCTTGTGCATCAGGATGGGCAGGGTGATGTGGTCGGAATACTTCTTGATAATGCTCTTGATGCGCCAGCTGTCGAGCAGGTCGTCCTCGCCCTCGCGCAGATGCAGGATGACGTCGGTGCCGCGTCCGGCCTTCTCCACCGTTTCCAGGGTGTAATCGCCCTCGCCGGCGGATTCCCAGCGCACGCCGTGCTCGGCAGTCAGACCGGCACGGCGGGTGATCAGCGTGACCTTGTCGGCAACGATAAAAGCGGAATAGAAGCCCACGCCGAACTGGCCGATCAGGTTGGCATCCTTGGCCTGGTCGCCGCTCAGCGCCTCGAAGAACTGGCGCGTGCCGGATTTGGCGATGGTGCCGATATGCTCGATCACTTCCTGGCGCGACATGCCGATGCCGTTGTCGGAAATGGTGATGGTGCGCGCCGCCTTGTCCTGGCTGATGCGTATCTTCAGGCCGGAGTCGCCCTCGAACAGCGCATCGTCGGCGAGCGCCTCGAAGCGCAGCTTGTCGGCGGCATCCGAGGCATTGGAAATCAGCTCGCGCAGGCAAATTTCCTTGTTGCTGGAGAGGGAATGGATCATCAGCTTCAGCAGCTGACGGACTTCAGTCTGGAAACCCAGTGTTTCCTTGTGTGCTTCTACGGTGGTCATGTTGTTTTTTCTCCAGTTGCGAAAACCCTAACCTGAATAGGGGCTGAAGCTGCAAATTCAAGAGGGCCATTCATTGCGAATGATCTTCTCCGCCCAGAACAGGCCGATGATGGTTTTCACGTCGCTGATGCGCCCGTCGCGCACCCATTCCATCGCTGTCTCCAGCGGCAGCCGGACGTTCTCCAGGAACTCGTCCTCGTCGCGCCGGTGGCCGTGCTCGGTCAAGCCCTGCGCCAGATAGATCAGTATCCGCTCGTCCGAATAGCCGATGCAGGGATGGATCGTCGTCAGGAATTTCCAGTCTTGCGCGGCGTAGCCGGTCTCCTCCAGCAGTTCACGCTGACCGCAGGCGAGCACGTCCTCGCCCGCATCGATCTTGCCGGCAGGCAACTCATGGAAATCGCGGTTCAGGGGGTAGCGGAACTGCCGCACCATCAGCACATCGCCGTTTTCCAATAGCGGAACCACCACCACTGCGCCGGGATGGACGATGTACTCGCGCGTGGTGGTGTTGCCATTGGGCAGCACCACCTGGTCCTCCCGTACATGCAACAGGCGGCCGTCATAGACGTTGCTGGTGGACAACTGTTTTTCGGTTAAATCAGGGGCATCCATAAAAAATTCCCGCGTCCGTAGGCTGGGGTGAGGGAACCGAACCCCAGCGATTTGACACCCGCTCCTGCTGGGGTGCGCTACGCTTACCTCAGCCTACAGACTAGCCCCTAGAATCAGGTCAGGTGGCGCCCTTGCGGCGCCAGAGAAAGCGGTAAACGAAGCCGGGATAAGCGAACACCAGGAACAGGCACGCTGTCGTAGCGTAGAACTCCCAGTGCTGCGGCTGAACCGGGCCAAGGTTTTTTTCCACCAGCCAGGCAATGCCGCCGACGGCGAAATACATCAGCACCAGTTCGAGCAGGCGCCAGACCAGACTTTTGTCCTTCTCGCGCGGCGGCAAGACGAACAGGCGGCGCTCCAGCACGAACGGCAGGT
>JAUYEK010000312.1 GCA_030691435.1 Sulfuricella sp.
GCCTGCCCTCAGCCCTAGCCGGTAGCGTCTGGGTGATATTGACCTATCTGTTCGTGCGCCGCGCTGCCAGTGCCCGGCAGGCACTGGCAGCGGGAATCATCACCGCCAGCGCGCTGGCGGTTTCCATCATCGTCAAAGTGGCTACGGCCGATGCCCTGCTCAACCTGCTGATCAGCGCCACGCTGTTCAGCGCCTACCTGTTCCTGCGCTTTCACGAACGCAAATTTCTGTATCTCGCTTTTGTCGCAATGGGCTTTGGGTTCCTGACCAAGGGGCCGGTCGCCGTGATCATCCCGGGCGTGGTGACTTTCCTCTACAGCGCGCTGCGCAAGGATCTCAGGGGGTGGCTGGCGCTGGCGCTGAATGGACGCGGCATCGCCCTGTTTGTCGCCATTGCGGCCCCGTGGTATGTGACGCAGTATCTGGTGGAAGGCGACGGATTTTTCCGTGGATTTTTTCTCAAGCACAATGTCGACCGCTTCTCCGCACCGATGGAAAGCCATGGCGGCAATTATTTCTACTATGTTCCCGTGCTGCTGCTGAGCGTACTGCCCTACACCACGGTCTTGCTCAAGGCTTTCGCACAGTGGCGCCGCATCATCAAGGACGATTTGCAGCTTTTCCTCTTGCTGTGGTTCGCCACCGTCTTCATGATCTTCTCGCTTTCCGCCACCAAGCTACCCCATTACCTGATTTACGGCTATTCCGGCGTTTTCATCCTGATGGCGGTTTATCTGGATGAACTGCGCTCGCGCTTTCTCGCTTTCCTGCCGCTGCTGCTATTGCTTGCAGTGCTGCTGTTCCTGCCGTCTGTGATCGAAGCCGCCATCCCTCATATCAACAAGCCCTATTACCGGGAAATGCTTGCCGCCACCCGGCAATCCTTAAGTATCGGGTATTACCCCTTCTTTGCGGGATTCTCTCTGCTCACCCTGTATTTCATGGTGGAGAAGAGATTCGCCCTGGGCGCCAAACTGCTGGCGAGCGGCGTCATCCTGGCAACCGGTTTTTCGCTGCTGCTCCTGCCCCTGTTCGGCGGCATGCAGCAGGGGCCGATCAAGGAAGCCGCGCTGCTGGCGCGCGACCGTGGGTACACGGTGGTGATGTGGGGGCTCAACATGCCGAGCTTCAGCGTCTACAGCCAGCGCATCGTGGAAAAGCATGACCCGCGCCGAGGCGACATCGTGATCACCCAAACCAACCGCCTGGCCGAGCTGCGCGCCTATGAAACGCTTTACAGCAAGAACGGCATCGCCCTGGTCAAGGTCAGCGAATAAAAAGCAGTTCAGCCACGGATTAACACGGATGCACACGGATTATCAACGAGTTACCTTTCTCATCTTGCGCACCTTTCAGGCGAATGGAAAATATCCGGTAACACATTGTTTCGCCTGGAGGCGCCTACTTTTGGTATCTGTGTTAATCCGTGTCAATCCGTGGCTAAAAACGGTTTTTAGGTAAACGGCGTGAATTTCCTCTCCCCCGCCCCCTGCCCAATTTCCTGGCGCGAGCCGCGCGTCTGGCTGGTGCCGATGCTCGCACTCGCCGGCATGGTCGTACTCATTGCCAGCGACACCAACCGCAGCCTGTTCCTGTATCTGAATGGTCTGGGCACGCTGGCCAGCGATGTGCTGTGGCAGAACCTGACCGTGCTGGGCGGCACACTGGCCGGATTGACACTGTTGGCGCCGCTGATCGGGCGCCGGCCGGATATCCTCTGGTCGCTGGCACTCGCAGCCATCCTTGCCACACTCTGGGTGCATGGCCTGAAAGACACGGTCGGCGCACTACGCCCGCCAGCAGTGATCCCCCCCGAACTGCTGCACATCATCGGCCCTGCGCACCGCTACGGTTCATTCCCCTCGGGTCACAGCACCACGATTTTCACCGTGGCGTGCATCCTCAGCCTCTATCTCAGGCGAGGTTCCCTGACCTGGCTACTAGCTGCGGTTGCTCTTCTGATTGGCATTTCGCGCATCGCGGTCGGCGTGCACTGGCCGCTCGACGTGCTGGGCGGCGCTTTCGGCGGCTGGCTTTCGGCGGTGTTGGGCACCTTGCTGGCGCAGCGCTGGCACTGGGGAATCAGCCGTTCCGGGAAGTGGATATTGGTGCTGGCGCTAGCCGCTTGCGCGTTGACCCTGCTGGTTTCGCCCGACACCAGCCATCCCGATGCGGTCATATTGCAGCGGGGGCTGGCGCTGGTCTGCCTGCTTCCTGCCTTGCAGCTCGCCGTTGCGCGCAAATGGCGCATGGCAGGCTAAGCGAGGCAGCACCAGTTTCTTGATTGTAGATACTTATCTAAGTATAATAATTAGTACCTAATAAGGTACAGACAGGAGTCAGCCCATGAATACCCTACCCGCCCAGGAAATCAAGCGGCGCGGCATTGCCGCCGTGGATGATCTTATAGCAACAGGGGATGTGCATATCATCAAAAACAATCAGCCCCAGTACGTGGTGCTCTCGGAGGTGCGGTATCGGGAATTGATCGAGGCGCAAAACGAGGCTTACGTAGCGCGGGTGCTTGCATCGCTGAAAGACCTCAAGGCCGGAAGAGTGAAGCGAGGCACGGCGAAGGACTTGATTAAAGAACTAGGCCTGGAAGACTGAGGCATGTACGCGCTCGTCTGGACGCCTCGGTTTACGCGATCGGCTAAAAAATTCACCAAACAACATGGTGAAATACGGACAAAATTCGCCGATATCCTGCGCGACCTGGAGAACGACCCTTTCCAGCCACACCTGAAATATCACCACCTCAGCGGCAAGCTCAAAGGCGTTCAGGCCGTCAGCATCACCGATAGCTATCGAATCACATTGACCATTGCTATTACTGACAAGGAAATTATCCTGCTGGATGTCGGCAGCCATGATGAAGTGTACCGGCAAGATAAAAACCTATGACTCTTGATTTCTCTAATCGGCGGCGCTTCTGGTTACTGCTCACCCTGCTGATGGCCGCAGTCTGGTTCGGCAATCTCGAATATCGCAAGCTGGTCAGGCCGGACGAGGGCCGCTACGCGGAAATCGCCCGTGAAATGGCCACCAGCGGCGACTGGGTTACGCCGCGTCTGAACGACATCAAATACTTCGAGAAACCCGCGCTGCAATACTGGATCACGGCAGGCGCTTACCGCCTGTTTGGCGAACACCACTGGACGGCGCGGCTATGGAGTGGACTGACCGGATTTCTCGGCATCTTCTTCACCGCCTTCGCCGCTACCCGCCTGTTCGGTCGCGAGGCCGGCCTGTTAAGCGCAGCGGTGCTCGGCAGCAGCCTGCTGTATACCCTGATCGCCCACATGAACTCCCTGGACATGGGGATGACATTTTTCATGGGGGGAGCGCTGATGAGTTTCCTGCTGGCGCAGCAGGATGCGGCCAGCGCACGCGCCAACCGCCTGTGGATGCACGTTGCCTGGGCTGCCCTGGCGCTTTCCGTCCTGAGCAAGGGGTTGATGGGCATCGTCCTGCCGGGTGCGGTGATAGTGCTTTACACTTTGATCGAGCGTGATTTCGGCTTGTGGAAAAGACTGCAGCTGTTCAGCGGAATAGCGCTTTTCATGGCCATCGCGGCACCCTGGTTCATCGCGGTATCGATCGCTAACCCCGAATTTTTTCATTTCTTCTTCATTCACGAACATTTCGAGCGCTTCCTGACCCAAACCCACGGGCGCTACGAACCCTGGTGGTGGTTTATCCCGGTACTTGCCGCCGGCATCCTGCCTTGGCTCTTCACCCTGATCGATGCTATGGCGCGCGCCTGGAAGGTCGATACTTCCAAACCGAACAGTTCCTTCCCCCTTTTCGGGGGAAGGTTAGGATGGGGGTTGGCACGGTGGAATAGCCACGTTTCTACCCCCTCCCTAGCCCTCCCCCTGCAAGGGGGAGGGAACAAATCCGGGTTCAAGCCGAAACGCTTTTTGCTGATCTGGGCAGTGTTCATTTTCGTCTTCTTTTCCCTCTCTGGCTCCAAACTCGCCTCCTACATCCTGCCGATTTTCCCAGCGCTGGCGCTGCTGATTGGCGAACACCTCAGCCGCATCGACGGACGCCGCCTGTTCTGGCAGATACTGCCGGTGGCCTTCCTGGCCATGGCCGGCCTGTTACTGGCCCCCAACGCAGTGCGCTTTGCCGACAACGAACTGGCGCGGGGACAATACGCCCTGTTCGCCAACTGGCTGCTGGCTGCGTCCGCCATCTGGCTGGTCGGAACGGTAATCGCACTATGCTTGAGTTACCGCGATAAAGTGCGTGGCGCGATCATTGTCCTTGCATGCAGCAGCCTGATCGCCGCCCAGGTTCTTCTGACCGGACACGACAGCCTGTCGGCGACGCGCTCGGACTATGCCATCGCCGAGCAGATCAAGCCCCATCTGCGGCCCGGCGCGCCTTTCTACAGCCTGGAAGGCTATGACCAGACGCTGACCTTCTACCTCAAGCGCACCGTGACCCTGGTCAATTATCAGGACGAGATGGCCTTCGGCATTGCCCAGGAGCCGCACAAATGGCTGCCGGACATCGAGTCCTTCAAACAGGCATGGGTACAGCAACCCTACGCCCTGGCGATTATGTCGCATGGAACCTATCAACAACTCTCCCAGCAAGGACTGCCGATGCGGGTTATCGCCCGCAGTGTCGACAAGACGGCGGTAACCACTCCATGAACCTGCTCAGCTTTTCCCTGATTCTGTTCGGCGTGCTGCTCAATGCCGCCGCCCAGCTGCTCCTCAAAGCCGGCACCAATGCCGTCGGCCACTTCGCCTTCAGCCGCGACAATGTCCTGCCGGTGGGCTGGCAGCTCGCCACCGAGCCGCACATCATGGGCGGTCTCACCTGCTACGTGATCAGCGTGGTGGTGTGGATCATGGCGCTGTCGCGAGTCGAAGTCAGCATCGCCTATCCGATGCTGTCCATCGGCTACGTGGTGAACGCGCTCGCCGCCCTGTGGCTGTTCGGCGAGGCCGTTTCGGTCACCCGCATGGCCGGCATCGGCATTATAATTGTCGGCGTTTATGTCGTTGCGAGAAGCTAATTTTTTGCCACAGAGTACACAGAGACCACAGAGAACATCCTGCCGACTCTCTGTGTGCTCTGTGCTCTCTGTGGCTAATTTATAAAATGAACTATTTACCTTTTACCAAACCTACTCTCGACGAAGCCACCATCCAGGGCGTGGCCGAGGTACTGCGTTCCGGCTGGCTGGCCACCGGACCCAACGTGCAGACGCTGGAAAAGGCGCTATCGGACTACCTGGGCGGGCGCATCGTGCGCACTCTCACCTCCGCCACCGGCGGTCTGGAAGTGGCATTGCAGGTGTGCGGCATCGGGCCGGGCGACGAGGTGATCACGCCGGCGATGAGCTTCGCCGCTACACCGAATGTGATCCTGCGGGTCGGCGCCAGGCCGGTGTTCGTGGATGTAGACCTTGCCAGCCGCAACATCGACCTCAACCAGGTTGAAGCCGCGATCACGCCGAGGACCAAAGCCATCATGCCAGTGCATTTCGCCGGCCTGCCGGTGGACATGGACGCACTTTACGACATCGCCCAACGCCACAAGCTGCGCGTGATCGAAGATGCTGCCCATGCCATCGGATCAAGCTGGCAAGGCAAGCGCATCGGCAGCTTCGGCGACATCGTCTCGTTCAGCTTTCACCCCAACAAGAACATGACCACCATCGAGGGCGGCGCGCTGTCCTTCGCCGATGCCGAAGATGTGAAGAAATTCGACCTGCTGCGCTTCCACGGCATTTCGCGCGATGCCGAAGGCAACATGGACGTCTCCGTCGCCGGCGGCAAGTACAACCTGTCCGATGTGGCTGCTCGCGTTGGCGTCGGCCAGCTGCCGCTGCTGGACGGCTTCAACGCCAGGCGGCGCGAACTGGTGGCGCATTACTTCCAGCACTTCGCCTCCGACCCTGCCTGCCTGCTTCCAGCGCGTAGCGACGAGGACCACAGCTGGCACATGTTCGCGCCGCTGCTGCCGCTCGACCAACTCAATCTCAGCCGCAAGCAGTTCATCGATGCCATGCACCAGCGCGGGCTGGGGGTCGGCATCCACTATCCGGCGCTGCACCTGTTCAGCCTGTACCGCGAACAAGGCTATCAGGAAGGCGACTTCCCCAACGCCGAAAAAATCGGACGCGAAACCGTCACCCTGCCCTTATTCCCGGCAATGGAGCTCGCCGACGTGGAGCGGGTATGCGCCGCAGCCAAGGAAATCATCGAGACCGCCAAAAAATGAACCCCATCGAACTCTCCGTCATCGTCCCGGTATACAACGAGGAACAAGGCCTGCAAACCCTGTTCGACCGGCTCTATCCCGCGCTCGACCAGCTCGGCATTTCCTACGAGGTCGTCTTCATCAACGACGGCAGCCGCGACCGCTCCGCCGCGATCCTGCGCGAGCAGTTCCAGAAGCGCCCGGACGTCACCCGCGTCGTGCTGTTCAACGGCAACTTCGGCCAGCACATGGCGATCATGGCCGGCTTCGAGCATTGCCGCGGCCAGCGCGTCGTCACCCTGGACGCCGACCTGCAAAACCCGCCGGAAGAAATCGGCAAGCTGCTCGCCAAGATGGACGAGGGCTACGACTACATCGGCAGCATCCGCAAGCAGCGCAGCGACAGTTGGTGGCGCCACGTCGCCTCGCGCGCCATGAACCGGCTGCGCGAACGCATCACCCGCATCAAGATGACCGACCAGGGCTGCATGCTGCGCGCCTACAGCCGCGACATCATCGACGCCGTCAACTCCTGCAAGGAGGTCAACACCTTCGTTCCGGCGCTGGCTTACACCTTCGCCCGCGCCCCAGCGGAAGTCGTCGTCGAGCACGAAGAACGCGCCGAAGGCGAATCGAAATACTCGCTCTACAGCCTGATCCGCCTCAACTTCGACCTGATGACCGGCTTCTCGGTGGTGCCGTTGCAGATGTTCTCGCTGGTCGGCATCGCGGTTTCCATCCTATCGGCGCTATTCGTCGTTTACCTGCTGGTTCGCCGGATTATCGTCGGCCCCGAGGCGGAAGGCCTGTTCACCCTGTTCGCCATCGCCTTCTTCCTCATCGGCATCACCCTGTTCGGTATCGGCCTGTTGGGCGAATACATCGGGCGTATCTACCAGCAGGTACGGCATCGGCCGCGGTATCTGGTACAGGCCATTCTGGAAAAGCCAGACCAGAAATAATCTCGCCGCCTTGATAAATATGCATAAAGTACATACAATCTAACCATGCAGGTAGAATGCGATCCTAAAAAATCCGCAGCCAACCTGAAAAAACATGGCGTTTCTTTTCAGGAAGCCGAAACGGTTTTCTACGATCCACTTGGATTAACCTGCGAAGATGACGAAGCCCAAGGTGAGTCAAGATTCGTCACCGTTGGCTTGGGCAGCCTGGAAAGAATACTTACCGTGGTTTGGACACAGCGCACCGAAAGCATCCGCCTGATTTCAGCGCGGGAAGCAACCCGGAATGAACGGAGGGCATATGAAAACTGAATACGATTTCTCAAAGGCCAAGCGTGGCGCGGTTATTCCACCCACCGGCAAGACCCGCATCACCATTTTTCTGGACGACGATATACTGGCCGCTTTCCGGGAACGTGCGGAAGCTCAGGGCAAAGGCTATCAAACGCTGATTAACGAGACTTTGCGTGCCACGATCCAGCCAGGCCAGGCGCCACTCACCATCGAGGAATTGCGCCGGGTTCTGCGTGAGGAGTTGCATGCTGCTTGATAAGAAATATCAGACTGTTGGGAGGCTAGGCGAAGCGGTAATCCACCGGATGTGGCATGCGGCGCAATGTGCTTCGTTTATTTCGCCCTACGCAGATTGCGACTTACACGTGTTGGTGCAGGCAAGACTGGAAAAACCCGAATGACCCGTGCCGTCGTCTTCGCCTACCATACCGTAGGCGTCCGCTGCCTGTCGGTGCTGCTCGCCCATGGCGTGGAAATCCCGCTGGTGGTGACGCACACCGACAACCCCAACGAAAACATCTGGTTCGACAGCGTGGCCGAGCTGGCGGCGCTGCACGACATCCCGGTGATCACGCCGGACGACCCCAACACGCCGGAAATCATCGAGCAGGTGCGCGCCGCGCAGCCCGATTTCCTGTTTTCTTTCTACTACCGCAACATGCTGAAGAAGGGGCTGCTCGACATCCCGACTCGCGGCGCCTTCAACATGCACGGCTCGCTGTTGCCCCAATACCGCGGCCGGGTGCCGGTGAACTGGGCGATCATCAAGGGCGAGCGCGAAACCGGCGCTACCCTGCACGTGATGAACGAGAAGCCGGACAACGGCGCCATCGTCGACCAGCAGGCCGTGCCTATCCTGCCCGACGACACCGCGCTGGAGGTGTTCCACAAGGTCACCTGCGCCGCCGAAATTGCGCTCGACCGCTGCCTGCCTGGGCTGCTCGCAGGCACGGCCCAGCTCAAGCCGCAGGACTTGAGCCAGGGCGGATATTTCGGCGGGAGACGCCCGGAAGATGGTAAAATCGACTGGTTGCAAAGCGCGCAGGCCATACACAATCTGGTGCGAGCCGTGGCGCCGCCTTACCCTGGCGCCTATACGCTGCTTGCCGGGAAGCCTGTTCGGGTGTTGAAAACCCTGTTCGAGCCGCAGCGCCAAAGACGCGCGGCAGTGCCGGTTTTTTATTGCGAAAATGGCCGCTGCTACGCGGAATGCGGCGACGGCAAAGTGCTGCGGATTCTGGCGTTTGAATTCGATGGCAGGATGATGACCGCCGATGAGTGGATTACAGCCTATGGTGGCGATGCGTTGCCGCTGGGAAAATAGAATTTAATTTTTGACTTAGGAAAAAAACGATGAAAAAAGTCCTGATCCTGGGCGTGAATGGCTTCATCGGCCATCACCTTTCCAAGCGCATTCTCGAGACGACCGACTGGGAAGTCTATGGCATGGACATGTACAGCGAGCGCGTCACCGATCTGATGGACAACCCGCGCTTCAACTTCTTCGAAGGCGACATCACCATCAACAAGGAGTGGATC
>JAUYEK010000328.1 GCA_030691435.1 Sulfuricella sp.
AATATCGCCGTGCTCGGGCTGTCGCCCAAGCCTGATCGGCCCAGCTCTTTTGTCGCCAGGGCGATGCAGGGTTTCGGCTTCAACATCATCCCGGTGCGCCCTGCTACCGCGGAGGTGCTGGGGCAAAAGGCCTACCCTTCCCTGCGCGACGTCCCGGGTCCGGTCGATCTGGTGGACGTGTTTCGTGCCGCGGAATATCTGGACGCTATTGTTGACGAATGTATTGCCTTACAATTGTCTGCAATCTGGATCCAGGAAGGCATCGTCAACGAGGCCGCTGCAGAACGGGCTCGCGCCGCCGGCATGACGGTAGTGATGGATCGCTGCATCTACAAGGATTACGTGGCGTTATGTTCTTGAAATTTACCAAAATGCACGGCCTCGGCAACGATTTCGTGGTGTTCGACGCAATTTCGCAGAGCGTGAATTTGACCCCGGCCCAGTTCCAGTTCATCGCCGACCGCCATTTCGGCATCGGCTGCGACCAGATATTGCTGGTGGAACGCGCCACCCGGCCCGACGCGGATTTCCGCTACCGCATCTTCAACGCCGACGGCGGCGAGGTCGAGCAGTGCGGCAACGGCGCGCGCTGCTTCGTGCATTTCGTGCATGAAAAAGGGCTGAGCCCGAAAACCGAGATTCGCGTGGAAACGGCTGCCGGCATCATCGTGCCGCGCATCGAGCCGAACGGCCAGGTGACGGTGAACATGGGCGTACCGCGCTTCGAGCCGACGGAGATTCCATTCATCGCCGAAAAACGCGCGCTGACCTATTTGCTCGGCCTGGAGGGTAAACTCGCCGAAGTCAGCGTGCTGTCCATGGGCAACCCCCATGCGGTACAGTGGGTGGAAGACGCGGACAGCGCGCCGGTTGCCGAAGAAGGGCCGCAGATCGAAAGCCATCCGAGCTTCCCTGCCCGCGTCAACGCCGGATTCATGCAGGTGCTCGACCGCAGCCGCATAAAGCTGCGGGTGTACGAGCGCGGCGCCGGCTAAACCTGGGCCTGCGGCACTGGCGCCTGTGCCGCGGTGGCGGCAGGCATTATGCGTGGTTTTCTGGATGGCGAGGTGCGGGTCACCACCCGCGGCGGCGAGCTGAGCATCCGCTGGGAAGGCGAAGGTCGGCCGGTCTGGATGACTGGCCCGGCCGTGACGGTATTCGAAGGCGAAATCATTTTGTGAACAAGGGGAGAAAAAAAGCATGAATTCGGAAGCGGTCGCGCAGTATTTGCATGAAAATCCGGAGTTCTTCGAACAACATTCCGCGCTGCTGGC
The DNA here is from genome assembly GCA_030691435.1 of Sulfuricella sp. Lineage (GTDB taxonomy): Bacteria > Pseudomonadota > Gammaproteobacteria > Burkholderiales > Sulfuricellaceae > Sulfuricella. The sequence continues at coordinate 1,275 of JAUYEK010000328.1, forward strand.
GGAAGTGTTTATCCCCCACCCCCACGGGGGTCGGGCGATATCCATCGCCGAGCGCCAGCAGCTGGCGCTGCGCGACAAGAACCGGCTGCTGGAAACCAAGCTGCGCGAGCTGATCCAGTTCGGCGAGGAAAACGACGCCATCAGCGAAAAAATGCACCGCCTCAGCCTGTCCTTGCTCGGCGCACGCGACCTGGACAGCGCGCTGAACACCGCTTATTTCAACCTGCGCGAGGATTTCGACGTGCCCCACGTGGCGATTCGCATCTGGGCCGGCGCGGATCTGCCGGCGCGGCCCGAGTTCATGGGGGCGACGATCGAAATGTGCGCTTTCGCCGACGAGCTGATCACGCCGAAATGCGGCCCGCAGCTCATCGAGGAAGCGCCTTCCTGGTTCGGCGAGGCCGGCCCGAATCTGCGTTCCTTCGCCTATGTGGCGATGCGCTCGGAGCAGTCCTTCGGCCTGCTGGCCCTGGCGAGCGAAGACGCGCAGCGCTTCTACCCGGAGATGGGCACGCTCTACCTGAAGCGCCTGGGCGAGCTGGTCAGCGCCGCGCTGCTGCGCTATCTTAAGGGGTGAGGGGTAAAGGGTAAAGGGTGAGGGGTGAGGGGTGAGGCGAAAAGTCAAAACCAGCACTGTCGCCGTTTTTCCGCCTCACCCCTCTCCCCTCACGCCTCACCGTCGACAATCCCATGAGCTCAGGCGCAACTTATCTGCAAGGCTTTCTCGGTCATCTCGCCAGCGAGCGCCGCCTGTCTCCCCTGACCTGCACCAACTATGGCCGCGACGTGACCGAGCTGCTGAAGCTGGCGGGCGACACGCCCCTCGATCGGCTGCAAGTCCACCAGGTGCGGCGCTTCGTCGCGCAACTGCACAGCCGCGGCCTGGGCGGCAAAACGCTGGCGCGCATGCTCTCCGCCTGGCGGGGTTTCTACGCTTATCTTGCCCGCGACCACGGGTTTACCAGTAATCCCTGCGCCGGACTGCGCGCCCCGAAATCCGTTAAAGCACTGCCGCAGGCGCTGTCGCCGGACGAGGCCGTACGCCTGATGGAAATCCCCGCAGATGGCGACCCCCTCGCCCTGCGCGACAAGGCGATGTTCGAGCTGTTCTATTCATCCGGCCTGCGCCTCTCCGAACTCGTCAACCTGCCGCTAAGTCAGCTCGATCTCGCCGCCGGTATGGTGCGGGTCACCGGCAAGGGCGGCAAGACCCGTGAAGTGCCGGTGGGTCGTTTCGCTGTTGAAGCCGTCCGGAACTGGCTGCCGGAGCGGGAAAAGCTCGCCCAGCCTGAAGAATACACCTTGTTCGTCGGCAGGAACGGCGCCCGCCTGACGCCGCGCGCCGTGCAGTACCGGGTCAAGCAATGGGCTCTCAAACTGGGCATTTCGGCGGACGTGCATCCGCACGTGCTGCGCCATTCCTTCGCCAGCCACGTGCTACAGTCCAGCGGCGACCTGCGCGCGGTGCAGGA
>JAUYEK010000331.1 GCA_030691435.1 Sulfuricella sp.
GATATCCATCGCCGCGAGCGAGATGAACACCCGCGCCAAGGCGAAGATGCCGACCAGGGCGATCACGTCCACCGCCGGGGATAGCGGCAGATCGGTTGCGATCACCGGCACCAGGGCCGCCGCCAGCCACATGCTGGCGAACAGGATGTAGGGCGTGAAACGGAACAGCGGCGAGGCGTTGTTCGCCAGCACGGCGTCCTTGTGGAACAGCTTGATCAGGTTGCGGTAGGGCTGCAGCACACCGGCGCCGCTGCGGTTTTGCAGCCAGGCGCGGCACTGGTTGACCCAGCCCAGCAACAGGGGGGCGATCAACACCACCAGCGTGTCTTGAAAGAGTTGTAGAAGTATGCCGTTCATTTTAAAAAATCAGTTTAGCCACAGAGAACACAGAGTTCACAGAGAAAAACCAAAAGTAGGCGCCTCTAGGCGACAATTGGTTGTTGCAAATATTGGCTTCACCCATCAGGTGAAATGAAAAAATAGGCGAAACCCGCTTCATCTCTGTGTCCTCTGTGATCTCTGTGGCTTGAATTGCAGTTTTTAGGTTCATCGAATAAAGGCCAGCAAGGCAAGCAGGGTGACAAAGCTGTACAGCAGGTAAACGTGGATGCGGCCATGTTGCAGTTTGCCGATCAGCGCGGAAAGGTACTCAGTGAGCCGGGCGATTGGCAGATAGCACCAATCCCACAACAGGTCCCTGGTTTCGCCGCGGTAGTGGGGCTTCTTGTCGAACGGGCTGGGCACTTCGCGGGTGATGCCGAAAAACAGTTCGAAAATCTGCCGGATCGGCTGGCCGAAACCTTCGGCGGTGTCCTGCATCCGCGCGGTCTGTTCCGGGTAGCCGCAATCCCAGGCCGGGCCGCGGCGCAGGCGACCGTGATAAAGTTTCTTCACCGCGTACAGGGTGAAAAGCACGCCTGCGATGATGATGACGAACAGGATCATGGGGCTGTAACTGGCGCGTTCCGGCTGGATCGGGGTGAGCCACATCCAGCCGGTCTGGGCGGCGCTGACGCCCAGAGTGTGGCCGACCAGCATCTGGGTGACGAAGTCGATGTGCAGGATGAAAAATACCGGGAACACCCCCAGCAGGATGCAGCCCAGGGCGAGCCAGCCCAGTCCGGCGCGCTCCCAGAAGCCGATGTCATGCGCCTGTTCGACCACTTTGGCCTCGCGCGGCTGGCCGAGAAAAATCACCCCATAGAACTTGACCATGACGTAGCCGGCGAGCGCCGCTGCCAGCGCGAGCGCGGCTGCCGCGAGCGGAATCAGCATGTTGAGGTAGGCGTGAGGCAGGCCCGGGGACAGCAGGAATGCCTGCAACAGCAGCCATTCGGAAACGAAGCCGTTGAGGGGCGGCAGGCCGGCCAAGGCCAGGGTGCCGACCAGCACCAGCAGCGCCAGTTTCGGCATACGGTGGATGAGCCCGCCCAGCTTGCCCAGATTGCGTTCGCCGGTGGCGTGCAGCACCGAGCCGGTGCCGAGGAATAGCAGCCCCTTCATGAAGGCGTGGTTGAGCGAGTGGTACAGCGAGGCAGTCAGCGCCAGCGCCGCCAGCGCTTCCTTGTGGAAGGAATGGAAGATAATGGCGAGGCCGATACCGGCCAGGATGACGCCGATGTTCTCGATCGAGGAATAGGCGAGGAGGCGCTTCATGTCGGTCTGCACGGCGGCGAACAGCACGCCGAACAGCGCGGTGACGAGCCCCAGAGTCAATGCCAGCGCGCCCCACCACCACAATTGCATTCCGAGCAGATCGAAGCTGACGCGCAGGATGCCGTAAATCGCGGTTTTCAGCATGATGCCGCTCATCATCGCCGAAACCGGCGAGGGCGCGGCGGGGTGGGCCTCGGGCAGCCAGGCATGGAGCGGCAGGATGCCGGCCTTGGCGCCGAAGCCGAACAGCGCCAGCAGGAAAGTAACACTGGCCCAGAAGGCGTCCAGATGCGCCCCGCGCATGGTGGCGAAGGTGTAGTCGCCATGGCCGCCCTGCATCACGCCGAAGCACATCAGGATGGCGATTGCGCCGACGTGGGCGACGAGCAGATAAAGGAAACCGGCGCGGCGGGTTTCGGGGATGTTGTGGTCGGTGGTGACCAGGAAGTAGGAGGATAGCGCCATGGTTTCCCAGGCCACCATGAACAGGTAGGCGTCATCGGCGAGAAACACCAGCGCCATGGCGGCGAGGAAAAGATGGTATTCGAAGCACAGCAGTCCGAGGGTGTTTCCCGGCATGTCGCGGAAATAACCCGCCGAATAAAGTGAAATGCCGATACTGGCGGCGCCGAGCAGCAGCAGGAAAAAGGCGGACAGCGAATCCAGGCGCAGATGGAAGGGCAGGTCGGGCAGGCCGAGCGGCAACACCGCCACGTTGGCGCCACCGCCCAGGCTGCCCAGTGCGGCAGCTGCCAGAACCAGAGCGCCCAAGGCGCCGGCAGGAAAAATAAATTGCGTGATGGCGCGGGTGTTCTGCAGCAGCAGGCCTGCCATGGCGAGCAGCAGCCAGAACACGATCACGCCCATGGCGATGTCGATGGGCAGTGCGGTAGTTATTATTGGCACGACCTGTGTGACTCCCTGAATTCCTGTTGCCGATTATAGAGCTGTTTTTTTGCCCGGGCGCAGCCCAAGGCCATGTGGTTTATCGCTGTTTTATTTATTGCGCACACCGTTTTGTAGGGTGGATAAGCGCAGCGCATCCACCATCGCTCGGCGGATGCGCTGCGCTTATCCACCCTACGTGTTCTTGAGCAGGCAGAAATCGCCTGAAACGTCTCTTCCTTCTCCGTCCAGGCGCTTGAAAATTTCGTCCAGCGCCATGTCTTCGTTGGGGAAGATGTTGTCCTGGGTAATCAGGTCGAACAATCCGGTGTGGCGCATTACGTCGATCACCTGCTTTTTCAGGCCGCTGAACACCATGGTGACGCCGCCGTCGCGCAGGCGCTGCACGATGTGGTGGATCACTTCCTCGCCGGAGGCGTCGAGCTGGTTGATGCCGTCGCCCACCACCAGCAGGAATTTTGCCTTGGGGCTGTTGGCCACGGCTTCGAGGATGGTGTCTTCGAAGTAGGGAACGTTGGCGAAATACAGCGAGCCGTCATAGCGTATCGCGATGATGTGCTCGCTGGTGGGCAGGTTGTGTACCTTGACGTCGCGCAGGGTGCCGTCGTGATAGCGGCCGAGGATCGCCACGCGCGGCGACATGGTGCGGTAGAGATAGAGAATGATGGCCAACCCGGCGCCGATCATGATGCCGTTATCCAGGTGTGGCGCGAATGCCAAGGTGGCGACGAATGTCACCACCGAGGCGGCGCCGTCGTGCTTGTGGGCATGCCAGGCGTGCTTGATCGCCTTGAAATTGACCAGACCGATCACCGCCATCATGATCACCGCCGCCAGCACTGCCTGGGGCAGGTGATAAAGCAGCGGGGTGAGGAACAGCAGGGTGACCAGCACGATCAGGCCGGCGAACACCGAGGACAGGCCGGTTTTCGCGCCGGCGTTGAGGTTTACCGCGGAGCGCGAGAACGAGCCGCTGACCGGGAAGGACTGGCTGAAGCTGCCGACGATGTTGGAAATGCCCTGACCGAGCAGTTCCTGGTTCGGGTCGATGCGCTGCTTGGTCTTGGCGGCCATCGCCTTGGCGATGGAGATCGCTTCCATGAAGCCCACCAGCGAGATCACCAGCGCGCTGGAAAGCAGCGTCATCACCGTGTCCCAGCTCATCTTCGGCATGCCGATGCCGGGCAGGCCAGAGGGGATGCCGCCGACCACTTCGCCGCCGCCGACCAGTTTCAGTTCGCCTTTGCCGGCCTTCTTGATGCGCCAGCGGTAGCCGTCGGATTTTTCTCCCTGCGGCACCTTGCCGGCCAGGTACAGCTTGGCGGGCTGGTCGCCACTGGCCGGCACCTGCTCGAAAATGAATTTGCGCAGGGTGCGGTTGCTCTTGCGGTTTTCATTTTCGGCATCATGGAGTTCGAGCCGGAGCAATTCGATCTCGTAGTTCAGCGCTACGGTGCGCTGCGTGCCTTCCGCGTGGCCTTTCTGCTGCTGCTTCAGCTCGGCGGATTTGGCGCTGACGCGCTTGCCGATTTCGTCGATCCGGGTTTCGGTCTGGGAGAATTCGTTGGCCAGGTTTTTGACCTCGGCATCCGCGATTTCATCGATCCTGCCTTTGCCGTTGTGCTCGAAGCCGATGGCGAAGCTGGCGACGGTGGTGATGGTCACGGCGATCAAGACCCCCGGCATCTTCGGGGCGTATTTTTTCAGGCCCCACATGATGGCGAAGGCGGAAACGCCCATGATCAGGGTGGGAATCTGCGTGTCGCCAACCTGTTGCAGCACGCCCCAGATATCTTGGATGAAGTGCTCGCTGCGCCCCATCGAAACGCCGAACAGCTTGTTGAGCTGGGACAGGCCGATGATGATGGCGGCGGCGTTGGTGAAGCCGACGATGACCGGATGAGAAAGGAAATTGACCACCACGCCGAGCTTGAAGATGCCGAGCGTAAGCTGGATCAGGCCGACCAGCAGGGCCAGCAGGATCGCCAGGGTGACGAACTGTTCCGAGCCGGCGGCGGCCAGCGGGGCCAGGGCGGAGGCGGTCAGCAGCGAGGCTACCGCCACCGGCCCGGTGGCGAGTTGAGCCGAGGAGCCCCACATCGCGGCGATAATTCCCGGCAGGAAGGCAGCGTACAGGCCGTAATAGGCGGGCAGGCCGGCAAGCTGGGCGTAGGCCATGGACTGGGGAATCAGCACCAGAGCGACGGTGATGCCGGCGAGAAAATCGGCCTTGACGTTGCTCGCGTGCAGCGGGAACCAGTTTAAAAATGGCAGGAAGCGTTTAATAGGCATTATGTTGGTAGGTCATTCTCAATAATTTGTTCAATCCGGGATCGCTACCACCAAGGGGCAGTCCAGTTTGCGCCAGGGGTCGCTGCCTTTTTCGTCTTCCGGTGTTGCCCAGCTGCCCAAGGAATCGATCATCACGGTCGAGATGCACTCGTGCGTGTTGGTATACCGGACAATTTCCTTGCTGCGCAGCAAGGCTTGCTGGGTCAGGCGGCAATGAATGCCGTCCAGTTGCAAGTCATGTATGAACTTTTCCAGCAGGGGCGGAGGTTTTTCCTCGCCGGAAGACAGCATGATGTCGAGCCCTGCATCCATGCGCTTGCACAGGCTGGATGCGGATGACAGCAGGCGCGGCTCGATGTGCTCCCCCTTGAGCGCAAGCAAGACGAATCTTCTCGGTTTGCCCGGCATCACGTAGTCCGTTTCGCCGAAGGATGTTCCTGCGGCTTCCGAATCATCAGATCGGGAACTTGCTGCGCGCCGTCGAATTCGCGGACTTCGGCCTGATTCGCAGGCCGCGCTTGAATTCGCAGCCATCGACCAGGGTCATGGCGAGAAAAAAAGCTTCCAGTTTGGCCATCAATTGTTTCATGGTGCAACACGCAATGGATAATGATGCGCTAATCAATAGCAGCTTCTGTGCCACATTGGCATTGATGCTGTAACGCATTGTAAATAATTGATATTTACTCCAAGCAGCGGCGCGTGCAGCAGGGTTGCTGGTGTTGCGAAACGCATCTACCCGACTTTGCCGTGTAGAAATTCACAGGATTAAGCTGTTTTATAAGGAATTTCCTGATCAATTCTGGTTGTTGCAATATGCAACCCGCAACGGTAAAATGTAACGCATGGATTCGTTGCGTCAAAAAATCACTTTCGGCTATTACGCGATCGGCGCTCTGATCGTCGGCCTATCCCTGTTCGCCTTTGTCGAGTTGCGCCTGATCGAGGGAAAGGTGCTTGCCGGCGAAAGGATTTCAGAGTTTTTCGACACGACGCTGGAGATACGCCGTTTCGAGAAGAATTACTTTCTTTATCGCCAGTCTGCCGATGCCGAGGAAAACGCAGCTTACGTCGCCAGGGCGCAGCGCCTGCTCCAGGATAATTTCGCCGACTTTTCATCGTTGACCGAGGCGGCGCGAATTGCCGTGCTGCGGGACGCGCTGGCGCGGTATTCCCGCCTGATGGCAGAGTACGTGCGGATGCCGGTTTCCGGCGCGGCCCAGGGCGATGCGCTGGAAAGCCTCATTCGCAAGGCCGGCAAGGAGGTTGTCACGATTGCCGAAGAGATCGCCAGAGTGGAAAGGAAAAGGCTGCAATCCTCGCTGGAACGGCATCGCTACAGCCTGATTGTTTCCATCGTCGTCCTGATCCTGCTGGTGATCGCGATCGGCCAGGTGCTGTCGCGGATGGTGGCGCGGCCGCTGAAGCAGATGGAGGAAAGCATGGAAGCCGTGGCCAATGGCAGGCGGGATCAGATCGACATTCCCTCGGCCGACCGCGAAATCGTTTCGCTGACCAATGCCTTCAACCATGTGCTGCAGGAACTGGAGCTGCGGCAGAAGCATCTGGTGCGTTCTGAAAAGCTGGCTTCGCTGGGTACCCTGCTGTCCGGCGTGGCCCACGAGCTCAACAATCCGCTGTCGAATATCTCCACTTCGTGCCAGATACTGATTGAGGAGCTGGAAAGCGCCGATCCCGAGTTCAAGCGGGAATTGCTGGCGCAGATCGACGAGCAGACCGGACGGGCGCGCAACATCGTGCGCTCCTTGCTGGATTTTGCCCGCGACCGCGAGTTCAAGCGGGAAACCCTGCCGCTGGCCGGGCTGGTTGCCGAGACCCTGCGTTTCATCAAGGGGCAGGTGCCATCCCGGGTCGCCGTTGTCACCGATATCCCCGCCGATATCGAGATTCTAGGCGACAAGCAGAGATTGCAGCAGGTGTTCCTGAACCTGGTCAAGAATGCGCTCGAAGCCCTGGAAGGCGCGGGCGAAATTGTCATCCGCGCGGTGCGGCGCGGCGCGGCGCAAGCCGAGGAAGCGCCCGGCCGATTCAAGTTCCTGGCCCAGTGCAATCCGGCCGAAGAGGTGGTGGAGATCGAAATCCGCGACAATGGCCACGGTATTCCGCCGGAAGTCTTGCCACGGATTTTCGACCCTTTCTTCACCACCAAGGACGTGGGCAAGGGCTCGGGGCTGGGGCTGTTCGTCGTTTACGAAATCATCGAGGAGCACGGCGGCTGCATCGCGGCGGAAAGCGAGCCGGGGAAAGGAACCGCTTTTCATATCCGCCTGCCGCTGAACAAAGCGGAAACTGGATTAACCTAAAAAACGCCTTAGCCACAGATTAACACGGATTAACACCGATAAAACAATGCGTTGTGGCAGATTTGCCGTTCCCCGGAAGGTGCGCAAGATGAGAAAGGTAATTCATTGATAATCTGTGTATATCCGTGTTAATCCGTGGCTGAACTGCTTTTTATTAAGATCAACTCAACAGGACAAGTGTGTAACCATGGCAAACCAGGGAAAGTTGCTGATCGTCGACGACGAAAAAATCGCGCTGAAGAACCTCGAGCATGTGTTGAAGAAGGAGGGCTACGAGGTGGCGGCCACGCAAAGTGGCGCCAACGCGCTGGCACTGCTGGAAAAGCAGCCGTTCGACGTAGTGCTGACCGATCTGCGCATGGAGAAGGTGGACGGCATGCAGGTGCTGAAAAAGTGCCGCGAATCCTGGCCGGACAGCGAAGTCATCATGATCACC
>JAUYEK010000336.1 GCA_030691435.1 Sulfuricella sp.
CCAGTTCGACAAGGACGACGTGGAGGCGGCCGGCCTGGTCAAGTTCGACTTCCTCGGCCTGCGCAACCTGACCATCATCGACCTCGCCCTCAAATACATCAAGAAGCTCGACCCGAGCTTCGACCAGCCGCTGGATACCCAGCATTTCGACGATCCGGCAACCTACGAGGTGTTGAAAAAGGCCAACACCACGGCGGTATTCCAGCTCGAATCGGAGGGCATGAAGAAGCTGCTGGCCAAGCTCCAGCCCGACCGCTTCGAGGACATCATCGCCGTGCTCGCGCTTTACCGGCCTGGGCCGTTGGGTTCCGGCATGGTGGACGATTTCATCCTGCGCAAGAAGGGCAAGCAGACCATCGACTATTTCCACCCCGACCTGCAGGCCAGCCTCGCCCCGACCTACGGCGTGATCGTCTACCAGGAACAGGTGATGCAGATCTCCCAGATCATCGGCGGCTACACCCTGGGCGGGGCGGACTTGCTGCGGCGAGCGATGGGCAAGAAGAAGCAGGAGGAGATGGACAAGCACCGCGGCCTGTTCGTCGAGGGCGCGCTCCAGAAAGGCTACCCGGAAAAGCTCGCCAACAGCCTGTTCGACCTGATGGCGAAGTTCGCCGAGTACGGCTTCAACAAATCCCACACCGCCGCCTACGCGGTGATTTCCTACCAGACCGCCTGGCTCAAGGCGCATCACACTTCGGCCTTCATGGCGGCGACGCTGTCCTCGGAACTGGACAACACCGACCAGCTCAAGGTGTTCTACGAGGACACCCTGGCCAACAAGGTGGAGGTGCTGGCGCCGGACGTGAATGTTTCCGGCTACCGATTCGCGCCGGTTTCCAGAACCGAGATCCGCTATGGCCTCGGCGCCATCAAGGGCACCGGCGAGGCGGCGATCAACGTCATCGTCGCGGCGCGTGAAAAAGGCGGGCCATTCACCAGCCTGTTCGACTTCTGCCGCCGGGTGGACAAGCGCACCGTCAACCGCCGTGTGATCGAATCTCTGGTTCGCGCCGGCGCATTCGACACCATCAACGATAACCGGGCGAGCCTGCTGGCGAGCGTCGGCGTGGCGATGGAAGCGGCGGAACAGGAGAACCGCGATATTCTCCAGAACAGCCTGTTCGATGCCATGGATGATGGCGGCGCGGAAAGCCGGCCCGATGCCATGGTGGATGCGCCGCCCTGGCCGATGATTGAGCAGTTGACGAACGAGAAGAAGGCGCTGGGTTTTTACTTCAGCGGCCACCCCTACGACGCGTACCGCGCGGAACTCGCCAGCTTCATCAAGACCCGGCTCTCCGACATTGCGCCGCAGCAGCAGCCGGTCTGGCTGGCCGGCATCGTCTACGCGCAGCGCACCCAGATGACGCGGCGCGGGAAAATGGCCTTCATTTCCCTGGAGGACGGTGCGGCGCGAGTCGAGGTTTCGGTGTTCAGCGAATTGTTAGATGCGCACAAGGATATCCTCAAGGAGGATCAACTGCTGATCATCGAAGCCAAGATCAGCAAGGACGATTATTCCGGCGGATTTCGCGTGGTCGCGGAAAGCCTGCTTGACCTGGCTGGGGCGCGTACACGCTTTGCCAAGCTGTTGCGGCTGTCGTGCATGGCGCCCGCCAACACTGACAAATTACGCGAAATTCTGTCCGGCTACAGGGATCAGGCAGGGTGCAGGGTGCGGATCAGCTACTGCAACACCACGGCGAGCTGCGAGCTGGAGCTGGGTGAAGACTGGCGGGTGAAGCTCAAGGACAATCTGCTGGTGTCGTTGGCCGATTGCATCGGCAGCGAGAATTCCGCCATTCAATATTAATTTTCAATTAGTGCTTGCAAAGCAAATGAGAATATTAGACAATACTAATAACTTGAATCACTCATCAACGGTGAGTTGTTCCGGTGTTGTCTCCTCCATCCTCCTTTATTGGTGGATTTTAAGCGCGGTCACTTAGGTGAGCCGCGTTTTTTTTTGCCTTTTTCAGACATCGGTAGCATTGTCCGCATGAATAACCCCCAGATCATCAACCGTGAATTATTCGACCGCGTTTCGTCGGAAGCGCAGGCTGCGTCGCGTCGGCGCAAGAATTTCAATTTCCATGCCGCCGAGGTGGATGCGAGTCATCGTCTGCTCAATGCGATGGAGCCGGATTCATATATCCCGCCACACCGCCACCTGGATGCGAGCAAGGATGAGTCCATCATCGCGCTCTCGGGTCGATTCGGGGTCGTTTTCTTCGACCATGAGGGAAATGTTACCGGGACGGCAAGCCTGGCTCCGGGAGGTGAAGCGGTGGGGGTGAATATTCCTCACGGCGTGTTTCACTCCGTGGTGGCCCTGGAGCCTGGCAGCCTGTTCTTCGAGGCCAAGGCCGGCCCCTACAAGGCGCTGGAGCCGGCAGAAAAGGCATCCTGGGCGCCCGCCGAGGGCGAACCGGATGCGACTGCTTACCTGAATTTTCTTAGATATATGTTTTAACCTGGATATTTGCCGATTCTTTCAAGCAGTATCCAGCCTTTCAAAATCGGTATGCTCGCCGCTGCCCGCACTGATTTCCACTCCTTCTACCCGCGCCAGTTCCGGCCCTGTCCTGGCCCATTCGATCATGGCGCTTACCGCTTCCGGCGATCCCTGAATCATTGCTTCCACGCTGCCGTCGCGGCAATTTCTGACCCAGCCGGTGACGCCGAGCTGCAGGGCCTTGCGGCACATTGACTCGCGGAAAAATACGCCCTGAACATGACCGTAAACTCTCAGATGGTGGCTGATACTCAATTTTTCTCCAGGAGGGTTTCCAGGCCTCATTTGACGCGCATCCCCGGCTTGGCGCCTTCGTCAGGGCTGAGGATGTAGAGTCCGGGCTCGCTGCCCGATGCGGCTAGCACCATCCCTTCCGACAGGCCGAATTTCATCTTGCGCGGCGCCAGGTTGGCGACCATCACGGTATGGCGGCCGATCAGCTTCTCCGGCGCATAGGCCGACTTGATGCCGGCGAACACGGTGCGCGGCTTTTCCTCACCGATGTCCAGCGTCAACCGCAGCAGCTTGTCGGCCCCTTCCACATGTTCGGCATTGACGATTTTTGCGATGCGCAGGTCGATTTTGGCGAAATCGTCAATCGTAACAAGCGGCGCGACAGCGCTCTCGTTCGCTCCCTCTCCCCCTGTGGGAGAGGGTTGGGGAGAGGGGCTTGTGGCGTGCGACTGCTTCTCGGCATGGCGCGCGGGGTGGTTTCCCTCTCCCCCGACCCCTCCCCCGCTTGCGGGGGAGGGGGGTAGTGACAACGTGGCTTTGTTTTCTTCGATCATGGCGTCCACCTGTTTCGGGTCGACGCGGGTCATCAGGTGCTGGTAGGGGTTGATGATGTGGCCAGCAGGAAGGGAATTGATTATGTCGTCCCAACCAAGAGAGGGAATGTCCAGAAATGCTTCTACGTCTTTCGCCAAATTTGGAAGTACAGGTTTCAAAAACAACGTAAGCAGACGGAACATCTCAAGGCTGAGTGTACAGACCCATTGAAGAGCAACTTTAGCTTCGATAGAATCGCTTTTTGCGATTTCCCATGGCTTCAATCTGTCAACGTGTTCATTTGCTAGATCGGCCAACCCCATGATCTGCCGCAAAGCTTTTCCGTACTCACGATTTTCGTAAGAATTGGCAATTTCTCTGGCGCTATCTTGGAACAGTCGGAAGGTTGTGATTACTCCCTTGTGCTGAATTGAGTAGCCGTATAGCAGCTTGCTGAATGCTTCGTTAGATACACCGTCAATTGTCGAAACAGTAGCTGAATGGGTTGAAATTGCGCCTAACTTTCCTCCGAACCGTTTTGTGATAAATCCCGCCGCCCGGCTGGCGATGTTGACGTA
>JAUYEK010000339.1 GCA_030691435.1 Sulfuricella sp.
TCGCCGAAGCGTTGATAAATTTTGGCTAATCCCTTAATCTGAACCAGATCAAAACAAGCGCCTTTCACCATTGCCCCCTCTCCCTCGCACCCGCGAGGAGTGTCCCCGCCGGGATTGGCAGCAAGCTGCTCAATCCGGCGAGACGGGAGAGGGTTGGGGAGAGGGCTCTCCATGGATAAATCGCCTCATGAAAACCAAGCTGCTGATTTTTATTTCGCTATTCCTGGGGCAGGCCGCCCACGCCGACATCTATATGTCGGTGGATGAAAACGGCAGAAAAACCTATACCAACTTCCCCAAAAAAGGCGCCAAGAAGCTCAATCTCGATCCGCCTTCCTCGATGGCCGCCCCCAAGCCCCGTGCCCCGACTGCGACACCGCCCGGCTTCCCCCGCGTTGACGGCGAAACCCAGAAACAGCGCGATGGAACGCGCCGCGGCATTCTGGAGCAGGAACTGGCTGCAGAGCGGAACCTGCTGGAGGAGGCAAAGAAAGCACTGGCCGAAGGCGAGGCCACGCGCCTGGGCGACGAGCGCAACTACCAGAAATACCTGGATCGGGTACAGGGCCTGAAGGACAATGTCGCTCTGCACGAAAAGAATGTCGAGGCGCTGAACAAGGAACTGGCCGGCGTAAGGTAACCCCCTTCAGCCTGGAAAAAACCTTGAACCGCTGAAGAATGTTCGTGCCTGTGGGAGCGGCGCCCTCGCCGCGATTTTCGGCCGCATTCGCGCCGGGGGCGGCGCTCCTACAGCGGTTTTAGCTTGAATGGACAATCCCGGTTCTATCCCTGGCGCGACTCTTGCTTCACTCGTAGCCAACCACCCAGGGATGATGCACCCGTGACGACTAAACTCTTTGCCGGACTGGAACACCTGACCACCGCCGTGATCCTGCTCGGTCAGGATCTGCGGGTCGCTTATCTCAACCCGTCCGCGGAAAACCTGTTCAAGCTCAGCCGCAAGCATGTTGCCGGAATGCCTCTGCAGCAGATTTTTGGCGATGCCGAGACGCTTCCCAAGGCCGTCGAGTCGGCGCTGCTCACCCAAGCCAGCTTCACCGAGCATGAAATTCTCCTGACCACGCCCGGCAACCACAGCCTGTCCGTCAGCTGCACCGTCACTCCGGTGGACATCGGCTCCATCAGCCTGATACTGGAATTCCACCAGATCGACAAACAACTGAAAATCGCCCGCGAAGAGCGCATGCTGGTGCAGCAACAAGCCAACCGGGAACTGCTGCGCAATCTCGCCCACGAAATCAAGAACCCGCTGGGCGGCCTGCGCGGCGCGGCGCAACTCCTGGAACACGAGCTGCCCCGTACCGGCCTGCGCGAATACACCCAGGTGATCATCCAGGAAGCCGACCGCCTGCAGAAGCTGATGGACCGGCTGCTCACCCCCAGCCATCTGCCGCACCTGCGCGCCACCAACATTCACGAGGTGCTGGAACGGGTGCGCAGCCTGACCCTGGCGGAAACGCCCAAAGGCATCACCATCCGGCGCGACTACGACACCAGCCTGCCGGACCTCGTGGCGGACCCGGAACAACTGATCCAGGCGGTGCTCAACATCGTGCGCAACGCGGTGCAATCCATGCAGAGGAAAGGTGAAATCATCCTGCGCACCCGCATCGCACGCCAGGTCACGCTGGCGAAAAAGCGTTACCGCCAGGCCATCCAGGTGCAAATCATCGACAACGGCCCCGGCATTCCCGATGCCATCCGCGAAAAAATCTTTTATCCCCTGGTTTCCGGTCGGGAGGGGGGCAGTGGCATGGGACTGACCCTGGCGCAAACCCTGATCAACCAGCACCAGGGCACGATCGAATGCGATAGCCGGCCTGGGCATACCTGTTTTACCCTGCTGCTGCCGCTTACCGAGACCAAAGCCGAACCAAATGGAGTGATGGGTGATGGGTGAGAGGTTTTCATCACCCATCACCCATCACCCATCACCATATGGCTTATTTCAACCCCAAATTCTTGTCGAATTTTGACACCATTGGGCCAATAAGAGATTAAGGAGCACACAAATGAAAGCCGTCTGGATCATCGACGATGACCACTCCATCCGCTGGGTGTTCGAAAAGGCGCTGGCGCGGGAACAAATCGAGTTCCGCTCCTTCTCCACCGCCCAGGATGCCCTGTCCGCGCTGGAAACCGATACCCCGCAAGTGGTGGTGAGCGACATCCGCATGCCCGGCACATCCGGACTGGAGCTGCTGCAACAGATGAAGGAACGCCTGCCGGATGTGCCGGTGATCATCATGACCGCCTACTCCGATCTGGACAGTGCGGTTTCGGCCTTCCAGGGCGGCGCCTTCGACTACCTGCCCAAGCCCTTCGATGTCGACCATGCCGTGACGCTTATCCGTCGCGCCCTGAACGAGAGCGTGCGCCAGGCGGCCAAGCCGGAAACTGCGGAATCCGTCACCGAAATCCTCGGCCAGGCACCGGCGATGCAGGAGATTTTTCGCGCCATCGGCCGCTTGTCCCAATCGCACGTCACCGTGCTGATCAACGGCGAATCCGGCACCGGCAAGGAATTGGTGGCGCGCGCCCTGCACCGCCACAGCCCGCGTGCCGAGATGCCGTTTATCGCCCTCAACACCGCCGCCATTCCGAAGGATCTGCTCGAATCGGAACTGTTCGGCCATGAGCGCGGCGCCTTTACCGGCGCGCAGGCCCTGCGTCGCGGGCGCTTCGAACAGGCCGACGGCGGCACCCTGTTCCTCGACGAAATCGGCGACATGCCGCCCGATTTGCAGACCCGGCTGCTGCGCGTGCTCTCCGACGGCCAGTTTTACCGCGTCGGCGGTCACCAGCCGATCAAGGTCAACGTGCGCGTCATCGCCGCCACCCACCAGAACCTGGATCAGCACGTCAGGCAGGGGTTGTTCCGCGAAGACCTGTTCCACCGCCTCAACGTCATCCGCCTGCGCCTTCCCCCCTTGCGCGAACGCGGCGAGGACATTCCGCTCCTGGCCAAGTATTTTCTGCAGAAAAGCGCGCGCGAGCTGGGGGTGGAACCGAAAAAACTGTCGCCGGCAGCAATGCGCTATATCAGCACGCTCAGTTGGAGCGGCAACGTGCGCCAACTGGAGAACGTCTGCCACTGGCTGACGGTAATGGCGCCGGGGCAGAACATCGAAATCGCCGACCTGCCGCCTGATCTGCGCGAAGATCAGGCGGCAAGCGCCGAGAGAAGCTGGCAGGAAGCATTGGGACGCGAAGCGGACAAGGAGTTCAACCGCGGCGAGCAGGGCGTGATGGACAAGTTCTCCCGCGACTTCGAGAAAATATTGATCGCCTGCGCGCTGAAGCACACCGCAGGCAGACGCATCGAAGCCGCCACTCTACTGGGCCTGGGACGCAACACGCTGACGCGCAAGATCCAGGAACTGGGGCTGGAACAGGGCGGAACGGCGGAATAACCCCGCGCTTATCCCGGGCATGCGGCAAGACAGCGCAATGCGCCAAGATCCTTCAGCAATATGGTGTCGTTATGCGTTTCGATCATGCCGTCGCTGCGCAGGCGCGCCATGATGCGCGAAAAAGTCTCGGGCTGGATACCGAGACGGGAGGCAATCACCAGCTTCGGCACCAATAGGCGTATGCAGGGTGATTGCATCACGCCTTCGGGCACCTGTTCAAGCAGATATTCGGCAAGGCGCTGTGTGCCGCTGTGCAGGGTGAGCCGGTCGATCTCGTTGATCATGCCATGCAAACGCTGGCTCATACTCGACATCAGACGGAAACACAGTTCGACGTTGTTGCGCATTTGCGCCATGAAGTCCTTGCAATCGAAAGCAAACACCGTCGAAGGCTCGATTGCCGCAGCATGGAGCGGGTACTTGCCGGCGAACATCACCGCTTCGGCAAACAACTGCTTCGGCCCGGCCAGGTCCATGACCTTTTCCGTGCCGTCCACCGAGGTCCGGTAGAGCTTGATCATGCCGCGCTGCACCAGGTAGAAATGGTGACAGGATTCACCCTGGGAAAAAACGGTTTGGCCCGCGTACAGATCCACCACCTGCCCATGACTGGCGACCTGCTTCAACTCCGCGTCAGTGAGCTGCTCGAAAAGATGGCTTTGCCTGATTTGCTCGATATGCTGTTCGTTTAAGGCCATGGCCGAAGTATAAGGTAACTTTGACACATATCAATGCGTTTCTATGAACCTGCACTGATAATCTGAATTCTTAGGAGTCGTCCCATGCACAAACGCAACCGCCTGTTTGTCTCCATCGCCCTGGTCTACGGACTGCTCGGCGGCCTGATTGCACTCGTCCGGCTGATCGATCCGAGCCTGATCCCCGGCAACGTGCCGCGCGCCCATGGCCACATCATGCTGCTCGGCTTCATCCTGATGATGATTTACGGCATTGCCCTGCACGTTTTGCCGCGCTTCGGCGGCTTCCCGCTGTATTCCGAACAGATGGCCGACTGGCAACTGTATTTGGCCAATGCCGGCCTGCCGCTGATGATCGCCGGATGGCTGGGCTGGCGCGACATGCTGGTGATGGCCGGGGGAGTGCTTACCTACGGCGCAATCGTGCTGTTCGGCCTGAATATGATCCTCACTGTCCGCGCCAAGGGACGGGGCAAGACCATTCCCGTACAATGAACCCAGATTATCCATTAGAGCCAAAACACCGCTGTGGGAGCGGCGCCCTCGCCGCGATTTTCGACCGCATTCGCGCCGGGGGCGGCGCTCCTACATGTACGAGCATTCCAATGGACAATCTGGGATGAAAATCGAACTAATCGTTTCCGGCGTCTGCCCGTTCTGCCTCGAAGCTGAAAAAGTCTGGCGCGCAGCCGCTGCCGACCACGGCTTCGAGTTTGCCGTGCTGGATATCGCCCAACCGGAAGGCGCAGTGCTGGCGCAGCGCCTCAAGTTGCAAACCGTTCCGGCGCTACTGATCGACGGCACGCTGCGGGCAGTCGGCGTACAAAGTCCAGAGGAAGCACTCGCCCTGCTCCAACCCGCCCGCCAGGAAGCGCACGACCGGATGCAGCAGATGGGGTTCACCTTTTCCCCGGACAACCGCGGGTTTATCCTGGCAGCGCAGGCTTACCTGATGCTTGCCGGCCTGGGGCTGCTGCTAAACGGCAGCTTCCTCAGCGACAATGCCGCCCGCCCGGCATTCCTGCACCTGTTCACCCTCGGCTTCATGCTGTTCATGATTTACGGCCTTGCCAGCCACATGCTGCCGCGCTTCACCGGCAACCCGATCCGCGAGGGCGTCTGGCCCTGGCTGCAAATGGGGTTGGCTCATTGCGGGGTAATCGGCCATGCCGTTGGCTATCTTGCCGGTTGGCACACTCTGATTGTCGTGGGAGCAGTGCTAACGTGGCTGTCGCTGGCGGCATTCGCATTCAGGGTCTGGCCGGTGCTGTGGCCGGCGGAACCCTATTCAAATTCTCGATAAAAATGCGAATAATTATTGCATCCTGTAGGAGCGGCCTTGGCCGCGATACGGTAGTTATCGCGCCCAAGGCCGCTCCTACAAAATCATTTTTTTAACGAGAATTGGAATTAAAACTCGACCATCACCGGCGCGTGATCCGACGGTCGCTCTGCCTTGCGCGCCTCCTTGTTGATCGTGCAGGACTTGCAGGTTTCAGCCAGCGCGGGGCTCAGCAGGATGTGGTCGATGCGCAACCCCATATTGCGGCGAAAGGCGTTCATGCGGTAATCCCACCAGGAATAGATCTTTTCCGGCTGCTCGAACAGGCGGAAGCTGTCGGCCAGCCCTAAATCCACCAGACGCCGGAAGGCCTCGCGCTCAGGCATGCTGAACAACACCTGGCCCTCCCATGCCTTGGGGTCATGGACATCGCGCTCATCCGGCGCGATATTGAAGTCGCCCAGCAGCGCCAGTCCGGGGTAGCGCGCCAGTTCATCGGCCAGCCAGGCCGTCATGGCCTCCAACCAGCCGAGCTTGTACTGGAATTTGTCGGAATCCACGCTCTGGCCGTTGGGAACGTAGAGGTTGATGACCCGCACGCCAGCGATGGTTGCCGCCAGCACACGCTTCTGTTCGTCCGCGAAACCGGGAATTGCGGTCACCACTTCCGAGACCAGGGTTTTGCTCAGTATCGCCACGCCATTATAGGTCTTCTGGCCGCTGAACACGGTCTGGTAGCCGGCGGCGGAGATTTCTGCCGCCGGGAAATTCACATCCTCCAGCTTGGTTTCCTGCAGGCACAATACGTCCGGCTGATGCGCCGCAAGCCAGTCCAGGACTTGGGGAAGGCGAACTTTAAGGGAATTGACGTTCCAGGTGACCAGCTTCATGAAAACTTACGGCTTGCCCTCACCGCCACCCGTTACAGGCTTCTGCTCGCCCTTGGCGTCAGCTTTTACCGGCTGTTTCGACTTGGGCCTCAGGAATGGGGCGCTCTTGGGATAACCGGCCTCGTCCAGTGCCGCGTTCCAGGCTCCAGGCTCGTACCCCTTCAGGCGAGTTACCGTGCCGACCGCCAGCACCGGCACTTCCAGGGCGCCAATCAGTTTTTTTAGCTCCGCTTGGACATCCGGCATGCCGGCATCTTTTTCGTTGAACGGGACGCCGCGTTGGGTCAGATGTTCGCGCGCCTTGGTGCAGGCTTCGCCACACCCGGAATTATACAAGGTGACCGGGAAATTCTTTGCCGCCAGGCGGGAAGCATAGGGTAGCTGGCCGTCATCCGCCGGCGGTGTACCGATGGTCTTTTCCTCGACCTTCCTGGCCGCCGAAGGCGGCGGGGGCTGTTCGGTGTAATGTACCTTGCCATCGGTGTCCACCCACCGATAAAGGGAAGCCGATTGCGCCGAATACACCGCGAACATGCAGAGAACGCAGAAAAAGACCGCGAGTTTCATATCCGAAGTCCATGCAAACGTTTGCGGTAGTAAGCCCTGAGAGCCAGGACACCGATCACCACACCGCAGGCAAACGCGCCGAATGCCAACAGCAGCAGAAAGGAAGCCGGTGAGCGCCCCCCCGGCTGATTTTGCTTCTGCTCCACTTCGCGCTGCAGATTCGCCAGCTCCACCCGCGCCGTCACCAGCTCTTTTTGTGCGGCTTCAAGCGCGGCCAGGTTTTGGGTGGCATTTTCCGCATCCGTTTTGCGGATAGTCAGGAGCTTGAGCAGAACCCAGCCCGTCTCTCCATCGGCGGCTTTGACTTTCGCGTAATCCTGGTCGATCTCGATCACTTGCACTTCAGTGCTCGGAGGCAACACCCTGAGCACGCGGTAGTTTTCTGCTTTGCCGCTGCGCATGCTGACGCGTGCGGCATCGGTCACCAGCGCCGTTTGCGCCGTTGCCACCCCGCCCCACATCAACATCACCAGAAACAGAAAAATCTTCATCTGCTCAACTTGTTATATGAACAAGTTTAAGTAATATCACAGATAAAACCAAAAAATCAAGCTTTTTTGTTGGGTTGTTTAACATAGAAAATCTTTTAACCACGAATTTACACGAATAAAGCACGAATGTTCACTAATAATCAATTGGTTATCACGGATAGCCTGACTCACCCGTTTGGCGCCAAAAGTAGGCGCCTCCAAGCAACGCGATGATTGCCTCTAACTATTCGTGCTTATTCGTGAACATTCGTGGCATTCGTGGTTAATCGAATTTTTAAATCCGCTAGATCAAATCCCGGTCATGCCGTTATGCCTTAACAGCGCATCGATGCTCGGTTCGCGGCCGCGGAATGCGGTGAACGATTCCAGCGCCGAGCGGCTGCCGCCCACGCCGAGAATCTCGCTCCAGAAACGATGGCCGGCTTCCGGGCTAAGCACGCCGCTTTCCTCGAACAGGCTATAAGCATCCGCCGACAGCACTTCCGCCCACTTGTAGCTGTAGTACCCCGCCCCGTAGCCGCCAGCGAAAATGTGCGAGAAATTGTTGGGAAAGCGGTTGTAGTCGGGCGGGAACATCACCGCGACACGGCGGCGGATTTCGCCCAGCAACTGCAATGCCGTCTTGCCGCTATCCGGGTCGAAATCGTAGTGCAGATGCATGTCGAACAGCGAGAACTCGATCTGCCGCACGGTCTGCATCCCGCTCTGGAAATTCTTGGCGTCTATCATCTTGTCGAACAGCGAACGCGGCAAAACCTCTCCCGTATCCACATGCCGCGCCATGTGGCGCACCACCTCCCACTCCCAGCAGAAATTCTCCATGAACTGGCTGGGCAGCTCCACCGCATCCCACTCTACCCCGCTGATGCCGGACACGCCCAGATCCTCGATACGGGTAAGCAGATGGTGCAGGCCGTGGCCGAACTCGTGGAACAGGGTGATCACCTCGTCGTGGGTGAACAGCGCCGGCTTGCCGCCGACAGGAGCGGAAAAGTTGCAATTCAGGTAAGCCACCGGCACCTGGAGCGCGCCGTCACGCCTCCGCCGGGTGATCGCATCGTCCATCCAGGCGCCGCCGCGCTTGTGGTCGCGGGCGTAAAGGTCGAGGTAGAACTGGCCGACCGGCTCGCCCTTGCTGTCGCTCAGGGTGTAGAAACGCACATCGCCGTGCCACACCGGCGCCGGTGTTTGCTTGATGTTCAGGCCGTAGAGCGTTTCCACCACCTTGAACATGCCGGGCAGCACGACGGTTTCCGGAAAATACTGCTTCACCTCGTTATCGGAAAAAGCATAGCGCTTGAGGCGCAATTTTTCCGCCGCATAAGCCACGTCCCATGCCGCCAGATCTGCCAGGCCCAACTCGTCGCGGGCGAACTCCGTCAGCTCCGTGAAATCCCGCTCGGCATAAGGTTTTGCCCGCTGGGCCAGATCGCCGAGAAAATCCAGCACCTGCTGCGGCGACTGCGCCATCTTGGTGGAGAGAGAAACGTCGGCGTAATGATCGAATCCGAGCAGTTGCGCCGCTTCCCGGCGCAGCCTGAGGATATCCGCGATCAGCCCGGTGTTGTCCCAGTCTGTTTTGCCGAACTCGGAAGCCCGCGTTACATAGGCGCGGTAGACCTGCTCGCGCAGGCTGCGGTTTTCCGCGTACTGCATCACCGGCATATAGGAGGGCGCATGCAGGGTGAATTTCCAGCCCGGCTTGTCGTCCTTCTGCGCCGCCTCGCGTGCCGCCTGCAAGGCATCGGCGGGAATGCCGGCCAGCTCGGATTCGTTTTCAACGATCAGACCGAAATCATTGGTCGCATCGAGCAGATTTTCCTCGAACCGGGCCGACAGCGCCGACAGCTCCTCCTGGATCGCCTTGAAGCGCGGCTTCTTGTCCTCGGCCAGTTCCGCGCCGCCCAAGCGGAAATCGCGCACTTCGTTGTCGATAATCTTCTGGCGCGAAGCGGATAGCGCCTCAAATTCCGGGGCGCCGCGCAACGCCTTGAATTTCCCGAACAGTGCCAGGTTCTGCGACAGGTCGGCGTAGTAGGCGGTAATCTTCGGCAGATTTTCGTTGTACACTTCGCGCAGCGCCGGGCTGTTCACCACCGCATTCAGGTGGGAAACCTGGCCCCAGGAGCGGGACAGACGCTCGTTGGCATCCTCCAGCGGCTGCACGAAACTGTCCCAGCACGGCGCTGCGGATTCTGCCGCCAGCCTGTCCACCAAAGCGCGGTTTTCCGCCAGCAGGGCGTCCACCGCAGGGGTGACGTGTTCGGGTTTGATTTCAGGAAAACAGGGCAGGCCGGAGAAGTCGAGCAAGGGATTCATGGGTAAGGTCTCTGGTTAGGCGAAACGGGAACGGATTATACTACGGGCATTCACTTCATAATATTGGCCCGGGATCATGCAAAATCAAGTCAGCTCCAACATCGCGCCCTATCAGGGCAGCACCCCAAAAATCGCCGCCTCGGCGTACATCCACCCCAGCGCCCAGATCATCGGCGACGTGGCAATCGGCGAACGCGCCTCGGTGTGGTGCAATACGGTTGTGCGCGGCGACGTCAATTTCATCCGCATCGGCAACGAAACCAACATCCAGGATTTGTGCACCCTGCACGTCAGCCACCGCCACCCGGAAAACCCCGATAGCGGCGCAGCGCTGATCATCGGCGAGCGGGTAACCGTAGGCCACAACGTCATCCTCCACGGCTGCGAAATTGGCGACGAATGCCTGATCGGCATGGGCTCGATCGTGATGGACAAGGTCGTGCTGCAAGCGCGTGTGCTGCTAGGTGCAGGCAGCCTGGTGCCGGAGGGGAAAGTATTGGAGAGCGGTTATTTATATCTGGGCCGACCAGCGAAACAGTTGCGGTCGCTGACCGAGGAAGAGTTGGCGCACTTTGCCTATTCAGCGGCGCATTATGTCAGGCTGGCGGGGAATTATCGGCAGGGGTGAAGGGTTGATTATTGCGCAAAAGCGATATATTGTTTACCATGCAATATATGAAGGCCAAGCTTTATTTACGGCAGAAGAAGACGATAGGCGGGATCACCGTCGAAATGGTGATATGGCAATTGCCCGCGGCAACACCAGACCGACCGCACGGCTTCAAGTACCGCCTTTACTGTGGTCGCGACAAAGAATGCTTGGTGCGTTACGACAACGAAACGGGAAAGGGCGATCACATTCATTATGGCAATGTCGAACAAACCTATCGGTTCGTGTCGGCGGATCAACTAATTTCTGATTTTGAGGCCGATGTCATACGCCTGCCAGGAGGCCAAAATGTCTAAAGCGATCATTGGAACGGAATCCCTGCAAACCATGTTTAAGCGTGCCCATGAAGTGGCGCGCAAAATCGATGGCGGGGAGCCGCTACCAGAAGCCGACTATCATCTGAATTTTGAGAGCGCGACCAGGCTTTTTTCCGAGCTAACCCCGCGCCGCATGGAGTTATTGGAGGAATTGAAGCGCAGTGGGCCAAGATCGATTTATGCCTTGGCTAAAGGGTTGCACAGAAACTATAGCAATGTTCACAGTGATGTGAGAATACTTGTGGATCACGGTCTACTTGAAAAAGACGAAAAAGGCCGTGTATTTATGCCTTGGGACGAAATCCAAATTAATGTTTCGTTTGCCAAGGCAGCTTAGCGAAGTATTAACCCGCCGCCGGGATGAGAGGCGGAAGTGGAGAGAGTCGCCCATCCGGTTCCCCTTCTGAGACGGGGTGAGATAATTATTTAGGAGTCCTCAACAATGCGCCCACCTGGAATCCTAGCGACAGTCGTTGGCCTAATCGGTTTCATAACTTTTACCGCTTTGCTTGTTAAAGATGTCGTTGGCACAGTAAGCTACGTTGCTCTACTCACCTTACTGACGCTGATTTGCTTGGTCATTCCCGTATTGGAACGATTAAAAGAGCTAGACATCAAGAACCTCAAACTGACCTTAGAAAAAATTGAAGGTGTAAAGAAGGACATATACGCAAAAGAAAGCGACCTACGTCAAACATCGCT
>JAUYEK010000343.1 GCA_030691435.1 Sulfuricella sp.
ACCTGATGACCCACGCTTTCTTCAAGGCTCTGCTGTTCCTCGGCGCCGGCTCGGTAATCATTGCCATGCACCACGTGCAGGACATGACCAAAATGGGCGGCCTGAAGAAATACATGCCGCTGACCTACTGGACCATGTTCATCGGCGCGCTTGCCAGCGCAGGCGTGCCGGGCTTCGCTGGCTTCTTCTCCAAGGATGCGATCATTGAGGCGGTGCAGCTTTCCCACACGCCCGGTGCCGGCTTTGCCTACTTCGCCGTGTTGACGACCGTGTTCATCACCGCCTTCTACACCTTCCGCCTGATATTCATGACCTTCCACGGCAAGCCGCGCTTCGACACCCATGGCCACGGACATGACGAGCACGGCCATGGACACGGCGGGACGCCGCACGAATCGCCCTGGGTGGTGACCGTGCCGCTGATGCTGCTCGCCATCCCCACCGTGGCGGCGGGCTGGCTGATCGGTCCGATGCTGTTCGGCGGCTTTTTCGGCAGCTCGATTGTCATTGCGCCTGAACATCATGCCCTGGCGCACATGGCGGAGGAATTTCACGGTGTCTTGCCGATGATGTTGCATGCGCTCGGCACCGCGCCGTTCTGGCTATCAATCGGCGGCATCGCTACGGCCTGGTTTCTGTATATCCAGCGGCCGGAACTGCCGCCGGTCATCAAGGCCAGATTCGGCCTGATCTCGACCATTCTCGAAAGGAAATACGGCTTCGACGAGTTCAATGACTGGTTCTTCGCCGGCGGCGCGAGGCTGATCGGGCGCAGTTTGTGGAAGGGCGGCGATGTCGCCGTGATCGACAACTTCTTCGTCAACGGCACGGCGCGTTTGATCGGCTGGTTTTCCTCGAAAATTCGCCATCTCCAGTCGGGCTACATTTACCACTACGCTTTCGCCATGATCATCGGCGTGTTCGTGTTGATGACGCTGTTTGTTAAGGGATAAATAAATGTAGGGTGGGCACCGTTCTTGTGCCCACGCGGTGAGATATTGCGGCATTGTCATTTCCGCGTGGGCACAAATGCGGTGCCCACCCTACCTAGCTTGACGGTTAAAAAAGGTTTTTTATGAGCATGGCTTCATCACTGTTAAGTCTGGTTATCTGGGTGCCGATCGCGGCCGGCGTTGCCGTGCTTGCCACCGGCAGCGACCGTAACGCCGGGCTTGCCCGTGTTCTGGCGCTGATCGGCGCAATTGCCGGATTTATCGTCAGCCTGCCGCTGTACACCCAGTTCGACACCCTGCAGGCGGGCATGCAGTTCGTCGAGATCAGCCCCTGGATCGAGACCTTCAAGGTCACCTACCATCTCGGCGTGGACGGCATCTCCGTGCTGTTCATCCTGCTCACCAGCTTCACCACCGTGCTGGTCGTCATCGCCGGCTGGAAAGTCATCGAAAAGCGCGTGGCGCAGTACATGGCGGCCTTTCTCTTCATGTCCGGCCTGATGAATGGCGTCTTCGCCGCGCTCGACGCGGTGCTGTTCTACGTGTTCTGGGAAGCGATGCTGATTCCGATGTTTCTGATCATCGGCATCTGGGGCGGGCCGAACCGGGTTTACGCTGCGGTCAAGTTCTTCCTGTACACCCTGTTGGGTTCCTTGCTGATGCTGGTGGCGTTCATCTACCTGTACACCAAGGGCGGCACCTTCGAAATCCTGGATTTCCACCGCCTGCCGCTGACTCTGACCGAGCAGATTTTGATCTTCTTCGCCTTCTTCATGGCGTTCGCGGTCAAGGTGCCGATGTGGCCGGTGCACACCTGGCTGCCGGATGCCCACGTCGAAGCGCCGACCGGCGGCTCGGTGGTGCTGGCGGCGATCATGCTGAAGATGGGCGCCTACGGCTTCCTGCGCCTGTCCCTGCCGATCGTGCCGGATGCGAGCCATGCCCTGTCCGGTTTCATGATCACCCTGTCGCTGATCGGCGTGGTCTACATCGGCCTGGTGGCGCTGGCGCAAACGGACATGAAGAAGCTGATCGCCTATTCCTCGATTTCGCACATGGGCTTCGTGACCCTCGGCTTCTTCATCTTCAACGCCTACGGTATCGAGGGCGCGCTGGTGCAGATGATTTCCCACGGCTTCATCTCCGCCGCGATGTTCCTTAGCGTGGGCGTACTTTACGACCGCATGCATAGCCGCATGATCGCCGACTACG
>JAUYEK010000350.1 GCA_030691435.1 Sulfuricella sp.
ACGGCACAGCAGCACGTCGGGCTGGATACCGATTTCGCGCAGTTCCTTCACCGAATGCTGGGTCGGCTTGGTCTTGATTTCCCCCGCCGAGGCGATGTAGGGCACCAGCGTGAGGTGAACGTAGCAGGTATTGTTGCGCCCCAGTTGCACGCCCATCTGACGGATGGCCTCGAGGAAGGGCAGAGACTCGATGTCGCCCACGGTGCCGCCGATTTCGATAATCGCGACTTCCGCATCCCCTGCCCCGAGACGAATGAAATTCCTGATTTCGTCGGTGATATGAGGAATTACCTGCACCGTCCCGCCCAGGTATTCGCCGCGACGCTCTTTCTTGATCACGCTTTCATAGATCTGGCCGGTGGTGAAGTTGTTGCTCTTCTTCATCTTCACCTGGGCGAAGCGCTCGTAGTGACCCAGGTCGAGATCGGTTTCGGCGCCATCCTCGGTGACGAACACCTCGCCGTGCTGAAACGGGCTCATGGTGCCCGGATCGACGTTGATATAGGGGTCAAGCTTGAGGAGGGTAACCTTGATGCCGCGGGTTTCGAGAATAGCGGCAAGAGAGGCGGCTGCGATGCCTTTTCCAAGAGAGGAAACGACCCCGCCTGTGATGAAAACGAATTTGGTCATTTTGAGAGCAGAATTGAGCACAAGACGGGTTCAAATTGTAGCGCAAAACGGGCTTCACTTAAAGCTAAACATGAGTTAAACAAGTTTCATAAAACGATTTGCAAACGCTTGGGGGTGTGGCATAATAAGAACAGTTCTCATTAAACCAAGTCAAAAAAGCATGGCTACCGTTAACCTGGAAACTCTCAAAGCTGGCGAAACCGCTACTATCGCTGCGGTGCACACTGATCGCGCGCTTTCCTATCGCCTTGCGGCGCTGGGCTTCCGCATCGGCAACCGCGTCGAAGTCATCCGCCTTGGCCGTTTTTCCGGCCCGCTGCACGTTCGCATCGGCGCTACCGACATCATGCTGCGCAAAAAAGAAGCGCAGAAAATTGAGGTTCAAACGGTCATAGCGAATCACCGCCCCGAATAATGAAACGACGATTCGCAATGACCGTTTCCCTCACCCCTGCCCTCTCCCGCAAGCGGGAGAGGGGGACGGAGTCTCGCTTCGCGAGTTTCACTTTAACGCTCGCCCGATGAAACGCGTCGCCCTGGTGGGCATGCCGAATACCGGCAAATCCACGTTCTTCAATCGCGCCACCGGCGCTTCAGCCCGTGTCGGCAACTGGCCGGGTATTACTGTCGATCTGCTCGGCGCCAGGCTGCTGCTCGCCGGCGAGATGGTCGAGCTGGTTGACCTGCCCGGCATCTACGACCTGCACGGCTTCTCCGACGACGAACAGGTAGTCCGCCATTTCCTGGAGAATAATCCGGTCGATCTGGTCGTCATCATCCTCAACGCCACCCAGATCGAGCGCCAGCTCAGCCTTGCCCTGCAGCTCAAGCAGCTGTGCCTGCCTGCCGTGCTGCTGCTGAACATGGCCGACGAAGCCAAAAAATTCGGAATCAGCATCGACGCCGAAAAAATGTCGACCTCGCTGGAGATGCCCGTCGTCATGCTCAGCGCCAAATATGGTAACGGCTACCAGGACGCGCATCGGATCATTACCCAGGCCATTCAACACAGCACGCCGATCCCGCCCGAAAAACTGCAAGTCCTGCTGGCGGCCGACGACCAGATCGAAAGCGACATGGAGGCCGTGCTCAAGCAAACCGTCCAGGTGCCGGTCCAGTTGTCGGACAATCTGACCACCCAGCTCGATCGCCTCATGCTCCACCCCTGGCTCGGGCTGCCGCTGTTCTTCCTGATCATGTATTTGCTGTTCCAGGCAATTTTCCTGCTCGGCAAGCCCTTGCAGGACGGCGTCGCGTGGCTGCTGGAAGCATTCAAGCAGGGCGCGCTGGAGCCATTGCTGGCGGGTCTGCCAGCGGCACTTCACGGCCTGCTGATCGAGGGCATCTACAACGGCGTGGGCACCGTTGCCACTTTCGTGCCCGTCATCGTTCTGTTCTTCCTGTTCATGGCGCTGGTGGAGGATAGCGGCTACCTGTCGCGCGCCGCGTTCCTGATGGACGCGCTGATGGCCAAGCTGGGGCTGGACGGGCGCAGCTTCGTCATGATGCTGCTCGGCTTCGGCTGCAATGTTCCCGCCCTGATGGGCACGCGGGTAATGCGCTCGCGCAACCTGCGCCTGCTGACCATGCTGGTGATCCCGTTTTCGCTGTGTTCAGCGCGGCTACAGGTTTTCGTCTTCATCACTGCGGCGATCTTTTCGCCCAAGGCAGCGCCGCTGGTGCTTTTCAGCCTGTACCTGTTCAGCTTTGCCGCCGCCTTCATCACCGCGCTGCTGTTCAAGAACCGCTTTCAGAACAACGAGCCGTTCATCCTCGAATTGCCGCCCTACCGCTTCCCTACCCTGCGCCAGATGGTTCTGCGCGGCTGGCATGAAGTCCGCCATTTCCTCAGCCGCGCCAGCAAGTTCATCATCGCCGGCGTGGTGCTGGTATGGCTGCTGACGCATTTTCCCCAGAACGCGGCGCCGGGCAGTATCGACACCTGGGCCGGCATGATCGGCCATTTCATGGAACCGGTGCTCGCGCCCATCGGCATCGACCAGCACCTCGCCATCGCCCTGATATTCGGATTTGTCGCCAAGGAAATCGTGGTCGGGTCGCTGGCGGTGATCTACGGCCTCGAAGGATCGGCCCTGACCGGCATGATGGCGCAGCAACTGGATTGGGTGCAGGCCTACAGTTTCATGCTGTTCACCCTGATTTACACGCCCTGCCTGTCCACCATCGCCACGATCCGCAGCGAATCGAAAAGCATCCCCTACACCTCGTTCGCCGTTGCCTTTCCCCTGGGGCTGGCATGGCTGTTGAGTTTTGCCTTTTACCAGACAGCCAGGGCATTGGGTTATTAGCCGATCTGGCGAACCCGTTCGAAAAAGCAGATGGCCGCAGCGGCTGCGGCATTCAGCGACTCGACTGTCCCCGGCATGGGAATCATGACCTTGCTGTCGGCCACTGCCAGCAAATCTTCCGAAATCCCTGCTCCTTCGTTGCCGATGATAAATGCCGTCGGGCCGCTCAAATCGAGGTTGAAGAGTGTCTTTTCGGCGCCTAAAGTCGTTGCAACCACTTGCCCCGGAAAATCCCGCGCCGCAGCCAGCAGATCGCTGTTTTCATGAATGGACAAATGAAAATGGGCGCCCATGCCGGCCCTGAGCACCTTGGGCGACCAGGCATCGGTACACCCCGGCGACAAATACATCCGTCCGATTCCGGCAGCAGCAGCGGATCGCAGGATGGAACCCAGGTTGCCGGGATCCTGGACATCTTCAAGCAGTACGCAGCAATCGGTTTTCCCTTCGGCTGGTTGCGGAATGCGGATCAACGCGACGATTCCGGTCGGCGTGTCCACGGTCGAGATGTCCCGGAACAATTCATCGCTCAGGATGATCAAGTTTTCCGGCGGAACTTTATGGAGAAAATCGCGTATTTCCGGATCATCCTGTGCGGAGACGGAAATCATGACCGCTTCGGGCAAGCCGCCTGCCTGATGATAGGCGGCGACCAGATGGATGCCATCCAGCAGGGTTTTGCCGGCCTTCTTGCGCTCTTTTGACGAAGCGGCCAGTTTTCTGGCGCTTTTAAGCAGTGGGTTTTCTCTTGAGGTGATTGTTTTCATACTTGGTAAACAGCTGATTGCGGTCGCATCGGCTATTTCTTCTTCGCCAGATGGGCCAAGCCCTGCGCCGCGCGCAGGCAAAGCTGCTTGAATTCGAGGTAGCGATGCTCATCGAGCGCACCCCCATCATGCATGCTGTCCGCGTAGAACAAGCCAATCGGCTTGCCGTGCAAAAAAACCGACATGGCAAAAAACTCGCCATGCCCAACCAACTGCCTGACCTCGAAAGGAATCATCGGCTCCAGTGCATTTCGATTGCTTGCGTTGTGCCAAATACCCTGCACCTTCTCCATTAAACGACTGAAAAGATGCCGTGTCGTCACATCGATCTGAAATTGACGCAATGGTGAATCCGGCTCGGCCCCAACCACGTACTTGGCCTTCAGGGTACTGCGATCCGCTGCCAGCAGGGCGAACACCACGCGGTTCAATCCGATCCCTTCGTGCATCCCCTTCAGCACCAGCGCCATCATGTCGTGCAGATCCAGAGTGCCATCCAGATGCGCCGCAATCTCGGCCATGATTTGGTTCAGCACATCCGGGGGCGGCATCAGCCTAACCTCTGGCTGCCTTGTTTCTTCTTCGTCGCCGGGCTCCGTCGGCCAATCGCCCGGCAGCATCGGCAACCAGGCCGCCGCCGGTCGCGCCCCATACCATTCCCAATGACGTGCCGAAGCGATGGCATTGCGATGAATAATGGACACCGTCTCATCGAAAGGCAAGCGCAGCAAACCGGCAACCACTTCATAATCTTCTGTCAGTTGGGCGCCATACCAACCCGACTCAGCATGGCGTGCCACCGAAGCGGCCATAACCACCCCCAGTATGCGCGGCCTCGTTGCGCTCTCACTGTGCATAAACTCCTGAAACATCTCGGGCAAATTCCACATTTCCGCGAGTGCGAACTGGAGTTCTCGCAATTCGAACCCTAAGATCGCCTTCTCGACCTCTGCCAGACTGATTTTCTTGCGACGCGATTGCGTCAGAATTTGCGTCGCCAGATGGGGGGCGTAGGCCCACAGAACGATTTCGCCTAAATCGTAGATAAACGCGCCGATATACACTTCTTCGGATTTCATGTCCGCATGCATGATCGCCCAATTTCGCGCCTGCCAGGCAGCATGATAAGCCCGGCCAAAAACACGCATCAACTCGGGCAGGGCACCGTCTACGGGCGGAATATTTTCCTCGATGGATTTCAGGTCGGCGTGGCGATTGAAAAACGGACCCACACCCAGCATCATCACGGCATGTTCCACCGTTGTGATTTCGTGGCTGAGGCGACCGCGCGACATATTGTTGACCAAACGCAGCACTTTCAATGTCATCAAGGGGTCGCGCAGGACTACATCCGCAATCTGGTTGGCGGAAACCTTTTCCATTTTGGCGGCAAGCTTACCGAGATCAAGAATGGTGCGCCGCAACACAGGCGAGTCCCAATCCTTTAATTCAACCAACCATTCGCCAAGCGCTTTCATGGCATTATCTCCACCGACCGCCTGGCTGGGACAAGGTACACATAGAGTCGTGAGCGATGAAAATCGTCCAGCTCGACGATTTCTTCCGGTTCTACTCCGGGGACGGGGAAGGTGTTGCTGATAAAGCGGCTGCCGGATGGCATTTCCGCGCATACCTTGCGCCAGAGTCGAGCCATCGGCACTGGGGAGAGATAGGCGTAAACCACATCCTGATCGGCCAGGCTGTGCGGCCAGAAATCGCCCCATTGAAGAGAATAATTTCCTCCGGTCGCTCTTTTTCTGAGCCAACCCAGGACAAACGGCAAGGGGGCAATTTCCATCCCGGTGAATTTTCCGTCTGGATGCTGTGCATCGAGATAGTTCAGCATTCCGCCCAGACCGGCACCCAAATCCAGAAACCGGACTCCCGCTTTGCCGGGCAGCAACCCTGCAACCGCCGCCCATGCCTTGCGGCTGGACAGGTAGAGCGGCACCTGGCTGCGAAATACGCTCCAGTAGACGAGGAATAGCAGGATAAAGGCGGCGAGGAACCACGACGGTGCAACGCCGGACGACAGGGTCGCCGCCAGGGCCGGAGAAAACAGCAGATTGATGGGCAGCCACCACCACGCCAGGCCGAGACGCGAGCCGAGGAATGCGGCGATACCGCCCTGAATAAAGGCGTCGGCAACAAGCGGGATTTCAACCCCGAATGAGGCGAGCACAGGCGCCACCAGCACCAGGGTAAGCAGTGTTGCGGCAATCTGTGAAAACAACGCCGCCAGGGAAGGTGAAAAGGACTGGAGCCAATCCGATACAGCATGCCCTCGCCCCGGCAAGGCGTGCTTGCTGAAAAAAGCAAGATTACTGATTTTTGCCTTCGGCTGCATTTGGTTTCTCTTTCGGCGCCACCTGCTGCAGAGCGGGTGAAACCTGTTCCTTGCTCACCTCAAGTGACTTGCCACCGCTGATGATGGCCTCTTCCGTCTCCTTGTTCAGGACGATCAGGCTGATGCGCCGATTGATTGGATTGTTGGGATCCTTGTCATCCAGCATTACCGCCGAAGACAGGCCGACCACGCGCAACATCTTGCTCTCCGCCATACCCCCTGAAATCAGCTCGCGCCTCGATGAATTGGCCCGGTCGGCAGATAGTTCCCAGTTGCTGTAACCCCTTTCTCCTGAAAAATAAGGCGTGGCATCGGTATGTCCGGACAGGCTGATCCGGTTCGGCACTTCATTCAGCATTTTGCCGATTTCCTGCAATACCTGGACGGTGTAGTTTTTCATGTGGGCACCGCCCAGATCGAACATCGGCCGGTTTTTCTCATCCACGATCTGGATGCGCAGGCCTTCAGAGGTAATGTCGATCAGAATCTGGTCCTTGAACTGTTTCAGCATCGGGTTGGTCTCGATGGCTTTTTCAAGCTTCTCCTTCAACCCCTGGAGTTTCTTCAGCTCCTGCATTTCAAACTCTTCTTTTGCCGCTTTCAGGTTGATCGCTTGCTTTTTTACGGGGTCAAGGGCTTTTTGAACCTGCCCCTCTTTCTGCGACAAATCCTTGCCGCCGCCTTTAACCACGCTTGAAGCATCCCCGCTGCCGCTGCCGCCCTGCATGGCGACCTTCATAGGTGTTTTAAAATACTCGGCAATGCCTTCTAGCTCTCCTTTGGTGGTTGATCCCAGCAGCCACATCAGCAGAAAGAACGCCATCATCGCGGTCACGAAATCGGCGTAGGCGATTTTCCACGCACCGCCATGGTGGCCGTGCGCACTCTTTTTGATGCGCTTGACGATTATCGGGCGTTGCGAATCGTCGCTCATGCCTGATTCCTAATTTTTATCTCTCCCAGAGAGTCGCCCTCACC
>JAUYEK010000085.1 GCA_030691435.1 Sulfuricella sp.
AAGAAGAGCGCGTGCTGTTCGCCGCCATCAAGAACAAGCTGGCGACCTCCCCCGGCTGGTATTCCTCCCGCATCAAGCACATCAAGGGCGTGACCGAGGAAACCACCACCGGCGTACACCGCCTCTACCAGATGGCCGAGGAAGGCCGCCTGAAGTTCCCGGCGATCAACGTCAACGACTCGGTCACCAAGTCCAAGTTCGACAACCTGTACGGCTGCCGTGAATCTATGCTCGATGGCATCAAGCGCGCCACCGACGTGATGATTGCCGGCAAGATCTGCGTAGTGCTCGGCTATGGCGACGTAGGCAAAGGCTGTGCCCAGGCATTCCGCGGCATGGGCGCCACCGTGATGGTGACCGAGATCGACCCGATCTGCGCGTTGCAAGCGGCGATGGAAGGCTACCGCGTGGTAACCATGGACGACGTGGCCAACCTCGGCGACATTTTCGTGACCTGCACCGGCAACCTCAGCGTGATCAACCACGACCACATGGCGAAGATGAAGAACGAAGCCATCGTCTGCAACATCGGCCACTTCGATTCCGAAATCGACATCGCCTCGCTGGAACAATACCAGTGGGACGAGATCAAGCCCCAGGTCGATCACGTGATCTTCCCCGACGGCAAGAAAATCATCGTGCTGGCCAAGGGTCGCCTGGTGAACCTGGGCTGCGCCACCGGCCACCCTTCCTTCGTGATGTCGGCCTCGTTCAGCAACCAGACCATCGCCCAGATCGAGCTGTTCAATCATCCGGAAAACTACGAGAACAAGGTTTACGTTCTGCCCAAGCATCTGGATGAAAAAGTGGCGCGTCTGCACCTGATGAAGATCGGCGTCAACCTGACCGAACTGACCGATGTGCAGGCTGCTTATATCGGTGTGCCGAAGAACGGTCCGTACAAGGCCAACCATTACCGGTATTGATCGTGAGGCGTGAGGGGGTAGGGGTGAGGCGGGTATAGGTGAGGGGTAAGAAGGTGAGGGGTAAGAAGGTGAGGGGTGAGGGGTGAGGGGTGAGGCGAAAAGTCAAAAGCACGCACCGAACCCGGTTTTGCGCCTCACCCCTCACCCCTATCGCCTCACCAATAACGCCCCTCTCCACGTAAGGAGTGACGGATGGGGCGTAAACATCACGATCTTGATGCATGGCAAGTTGCCATTGATTTGGTCAAGGACGTTTATGGCCTCACCTCATCATTTCCCTCTCATGAAGTCTATGGTTTAACGAGCCAGATTCGCCGTTGCGCCGTATCGGTTCCTTCGAACATTGCTGAAGGTTCCGCTAGACTGACGACAAAAGAGTTCATCCACTTTCTTGGTATCGCCAGAGGTTCCCTGAGCGAACTTGAAACCCAGTTGATCATCGCACGGGAGTTGGGCTACCTGACAGCGGATCAATTACCGTCCGGGAAATTAGACCGGTTGTTCGCCCTCATCAGCGGTTTGATTAGCCACCAGCGGAAGCGAGTAGAAAAATGACAGCCATACCCACCTCTCACGCCTCACCCCTAACCCCTAACCCCTCACCCATTTTAAGTTTCGAATTCTTCCCCCCCAAAACCCAGGAGGGGATGGACAAGCTGCACGCGACGCGCCAGCAGCTCGGCCAGCTCAACCCGGAGTTCTTTTCGGTCACTTTCGGCGCCGGCGGATCGACCCGCGACCGCACCCTGGAAACCGTGATCGAAATCCAGCGGGAAGGCCAAGAGGCCGCACCGCACCTGTCCTGCATCGGCTCGACCAGGGAAAACATCCGGGCGATCCTCAACGAATACAAAAGCCACGGCATCCGCCATATCGTCGCGCTGCGCGGCGACATGCCTTCCGGCATGGCCTGCGCCGGGGAGTTCCGCTACGCCAACGAGCTGGTAGAATTCATCCGCGCCGAGACCGGCGACTGGTTCCACATCGAAGTGGCCGCTTATCCGGAATTTCATCCGCAAGCAGTCTCCGCCCAGGCTGACCTGGCCAATTTCAAGCGCAAGGTGGATGCCGGCGCCAATGCCGCGATCACCCAGTATTTCTACAATGCCGACGCCTATTTCAACTTCGTCGACGAATGCGAAGCCATGGGCA
>JAUYEK010000358.1 GCA_030691435.1 Sulfuricella sp.
TCCTGAGAAAACAGACCTTGCCACCAGCGCTGGCGGTTGGCGGGCAGGGCGTATTTCAGATGCAGTTCGGTGGGAGGCGCCTGGCTCATGATCCAGCCGGGCAAGGTTGGGGTCTTGCTGGAGCCGCAGGAGACGCCCAGATGATTGGGGTCATAGATCTTGATGAAAGAGGGTTTATCCAGGTTGTTGGCATAGACGATGCCGCAGTAGCTTTCGCGGTGGTCGCGCCGAAGCAGTGCATCCACTTCAACGATGAAATTTTCCACCTGTGCCGGCGTGGCGGGAGCAACGGGCACTGTCTCGCCAACGGCATAAAGATACCAGCCGGCGTCCTTGTCCACTTTGATCCAGAATTCGGACAATTGAGCCCATTTAAGCAAGCTGTACAACAGCCCACTCATTTGACGGTGGAATTCGTCCTGGGCAACGGAAGTTTGCATAATCCGGGATTGTCCATTGAAATGCTTGTGCATTAGGAGCGCCGCCCTCGGCGCGAATGCTGCCGCAAATCGCGCCGAGGGCGCCGCTCCTACAAAAGCCGTCAGCGAGATCGCTCCGTTTTATGAAATTTCCGGGTTAAAGTTTATTGGGCAACCTGCTTTTAGTTCCGACATAACATTGGCCTTGCGGCAAATATTAGTATTCACTGAAAGCAGGTTGCCAGATTCTATTTGGCAACCTGCTTTTCTCTCAGTTCATCGAGCGTCTTGCAGTCGATGCACAGCGTGGCGGTGGGGCGCGCTTCCAGGCGTTTCAGGCCGATTTCGACGCCGCAGCTTTCGCAGTATCCGTAATCCTCTGCCTCAATTTTGCCGATAGTTTCGTTAATTTTCTTGATCAGCTTGCGTTCACGGTCGCGGTTCCTGAGTTCCAGCGCCATGTCGGATTCCTGGCTGGCGCGGTCATTGGGGTCGGCAAAAATCGTCGCTTCGTCCTGCATGGTATGCACGGTACGGTCGAGATCCTGGCTCAGTTCGCCTTTCCAGCCCTCGAGAATTTTGCGAAAATGCGCAAGCTGTCGAATGTTCATGTACTCTTCCTTTTTCTTCGGAACGTACGGGGTGAATTGTTTGTGTAATTCTGCGGACATTTAAGTTCTACCGTTTCTAGCAAAACCGCTTTAATAACAGAAATTCTGACTTATCGCAAGTTTGGGCCAGAGGAGCCGGCATGTTAAAAGCTTTGATTCTTGATGTGGACGGCACCCTCGCGGATACCGAGCGAGACGGTCACCGGTTGGCGTTCAATGCCGCTTTCCAGGAGTTTGGGTTGGATTGGGAATGGGATGTGCCGCTGTACGGCAAGTTGCTGGAAGTCACTGGCGGCAAGGAACGCATCCGGTTTTTTGTTGAGCGTTTCCGACCGGATTTCAGCAAGCCCAAAGATTTTGACGATTTGGTGGTGGCCCTGCACCAGGCCAAAACCCGCCATTACGTCGATTTGCTCGGTCGGGGCGGGATACCCCTGCGCGGCGGGGTCAAACGGCTGCTGAGCGAGGCCAGGGACGCCGGCATCAGGCTGGCGATTGCGACTACCACCACACCCGAGAATGTAACTGCTCTGTTGCGCCACTCTCTGGACGGCGATCCGGCTGAATGGTTCGAGGTGATTGCGGCAGGTGATATCGTTCCGGCGAAGAAACCGGCACCGGATATCTATTTCTGGGCGCTGGACAAGCTGAAGCTCGGCGCTGCCGATTGCCTGGCGCTGGAAGACTCTGAAAACGGCGTAAAGGCAAGTGTGGGCGCGGGTTTGAAAACCGTTGTGACGGTCAACGACTATACGCTGGAACACGATTTTTCTGGAGTGGTGGCGGTGCTGAGCGATCTGGGCGAGCCGGGGCAGCCATTCCGCGTGATGAGCGGGGAAACGACTGGCCAGGAGTGTGTCGATCTCGATTTGTTGCGGCGCTGGCACGCCGCGGGTTAAGCTCAGGTTACGGTGCGTGCCTTTGCGCCGCCCCTAGCGTATTTTCAAGCAGGGTGGCGACCGTCATCGGGCCCACTCCGCCGGGTACGGGCGTGATCCAGGCCGCGCGCTGGCGCGCCACTTCGAATTCGACATCGCCGCAGATGCTGCCGTCCGGCAGGCGGTTGATGCCGACATCAATTACCGTCGCTCCTTCGCGTATCCATTCACCCTGAATGAATTTCGGCTTGCCTACCGCCACCACCAGAATTTCCGCCTGGCGGACGAAGGCGGGCAGGTCGCGGGTGAAGCGGTGGGTGGTGGTGACAGTGCAGCCGGCGAGCAGGAGTTCCAGTCCCATCGGCCGCCCGACGATGTTGGAGGCGCCGACGATCACGGCATGCTTGCCTTTCAGGTTCTCTCCGGTGGTTTTGAGCAGGGTCATCACGCCATGCG